>NZ_JXSL01000033.1 GCF_000829825.1 Paramagnetospirillum magnetotacticum MS-1
TTGGTGGCCCGCAGCCAGATGATCTTGGCGTCGGTGGGATCGAGGTGGCGCAACCAGGGCAAGGATTCGTCCATGCGGGTGATGGCGGCGGCGGAGGGTGGCGGACGGCGTAGCTTCACCTCGGTGGATTCCAAGCATTCCTGCACATACGGCGGCCAAATGCTGGCATGCCCCTGAACTCTGGTTTCAGGCAGGCGGCGCAGGGTGTCGGCGGCTTCGGCAAGGCGGTCTTCAACCAGGGAAGGCGTCCAATGGATCTCAGCCATAGGACACCTCCGGGCGCGGACCATACAGCTTGGCGCCCAACTGGCGGATCAGTTCCCGCTCGGGCCAGGACAGGCGCTGGTCGTCTTCAGCAATGACCAGGACGCCACGTTCCTGCCAGCCATCCCGTTTGACCTGCTC
This sequence comes from Paramagnetospirillum magnetotacticum MS-1, assembly GCF_000829825.1. NCBI lineage: Bacteria > Pseudomonadati > Pseudomonadota > Alphaproteobacteria > Rhodospirillales > Magnetospirillaceae > Paramagnetospirillum > Paramagnetospirillum magnetotacticum. Next base: position 406 of record NZ_JXSL01000033.1, read on the forward strand.
AGGATCACGGCGGGTGCCACCGAAGCCGGGAGGATGCCAGTTCATCGCACACCTCCTTCGGTGTCGATGGCCCAGGACAGGATGGCCAGGGCGTCGGCCTCGTTGTCGTCCTCGGGATTAAAGCCGCGAGACCGCATGGCGGCGATCACCGCATCCTTACCGGCATTGCCCTTGCCGGTGGCGTGGCGCTTGATGGTGCCGACCGGAACGCCCTGATAGGGGATGTGCTTGAGTTCGCACCAAGCGGTGAGATGGGCGAGGAATCCGCCATAGATGTGTGCGGCGTCGGTGCCGGCGTGGCGGCGTACTTCTTCGACGTAGACCGTGCCGATGCCCTTGGCACCGGCTTCGAGGTGGTCCAGCCAGGATCGGAAGCGCAGGAAGCGTATTCCTCCGCCCTCGAATCGGCCGGGGCGGAACTCCATGGTGCCGGAGACGATGACACCGTCGGCAAGGCGCATGGCCCACCCGGCGGTCGATCCCAAATCAAGGGCAAGAATGGTGGTCATGGTGAAGGCTCACATGATCGGTGGGCCTTCGGCTTTGGTCAGGGCGGAGTCTACGAGGGGCGATTCTCAGGCGCAATCGGAATCGTTCTCGGGTTATGGATGCCAGGTGATTGCGCTTATTGCGAGTGGGCCACCCAGTGGGCCACCAATTTTCCAAGGTGGCCCACAGTTTTGTTATTTAAAAACAATAGATTGAAAGAGAGTGGGCCACTGTGGGCCACCTTTTCTCCAAAAACATAAGCTCGCCACGCGACTTCGAAAATTTTTTCTGAGCCATCGTGCCGCTGAATTTTTTTATCCCGATCCCTCTACATCGTGCTGAACAGGTGGCCCAAGTGGCCCACAGTGGCCCACAACCAGATCATTGCATTGATTTTCCTGGAGAAATTAGTGGGCCACCGGGTGCTTTTCAGGTGGCCCACTGATCGACAAAAGTGGCCACTGGTGGCCCAACGGCGGTGCCTGTGGCCCAGGTCGCACACAGCCAATTAGAACTTTCGGGGAACACGGAGATTGATCGCGGTATCGGACACGATTATCGTGGGCCACCTGATCATGTACAGGTGGCCCATGACGTTCCGGGAATACATCGCGCAAAGACGCTGCGGGGATAATCCCCAGGGCGATTTCGTCGGAGATGCTCGGCGCGACCGAAATTTCCCCGACGTGCAGTCGTGGCCGGGCCTGAAGCTCTATCTGGTGAGGAGGGGTGCCTGCGAGGAGGCCATCGCTGCGGCGCAGATCGTCTGGCAGGGATATCGTGCCGCCCTGCGGCGGCAGGCAGGGGCCTGAGCCTTATAGGTCGTCGTCTTCGCCGACCCAACGAGGGCTGCGACCGAGTTCGGAACGTTTCAGCGCATAGGCGTCGAGGCGACCGATGCCCGGCACGAAGCGGACGATGGCCCGCTTATCGTTGTGGCGGCGCGACAGCATGTCGCGGTCGGCCAGGATTTTACTGATCTGCACCGCTTTGAGAGTCTCGCCCGCTGCCTCACGCAGACGGTGAGCGGGGATGTAAATGGCGTCGCGGTCATACCATGCCACGGCTTCGCGGTTATTGGCCTTGCGGTCGAAGCTGAGTTCGCCCGCATCGACCGCCTTGATGGTGACGTCCCAGCGTTCGGCGATCCAGGCCCGCAGCATTGAGACGACCTGTTCCCCAGGCTCCAGCGCCTCGGCATCCGAGGATTTCTGGAAGCGGCTCCATGCCCAGCGCACAGGGGTTTCGATGTCGATGAAGGTCGGCAGCAACCCGAATTCCTGGGCCAGTTGACCCGCGACCAGTGGCAGGGCCAGACAGGTGGCGGCACGGATGCGGGCGGAATCGGTGGTATCGCCCGCCAACTTGCGGGCCTCGGCCAGAATGCGGTCCCGCAGCGTGTCGGGGGACTGGTGCAGACCGGTGGCGATGAGCCGCTCGACGAAAGCCGGTCCCGCGTGGCCATGGTTTTCGTCGATCCCGGCAATTGCTCGCAGCGTGGTGGCTGGAACGGCGCGATCCACGTCAGTGACGTCCACGTCGACAATGCGCACCGCCATGCCGGCGATCCAGGCGCCGCCATCGGCCCGCACCTTTTCCTCCAGGGAGCATTCGCTGGACAGCAGGGCATAGGTCGACCAGGCATAGCGTTGCTTGAGCATGGCGCCCGGCGTCATGCGCGCCTTACCCTGGCCGCCAGCAATGGCATAGATCAGCTTGGCAATGGTGCGGCCATCGACATGGGCCAGTTCGTCCAGAGCGAGGACGGTGCCGCTGGCTCCTTGCGCGATGACTTCCACGGCATTCTCGGTCGAGCGCATGGATTGCAGCAGCCCGGCACCGATTCCGGTGGAGGTCCAGGCGGAGACCGCCAACTTCTGCGCCGTCGTCTTGCCGCTGGACGACAGGCCGCTGAGATTGAGGCCGCAACTGTCCAGACCGGCCAGCGACTGCACCACGCCCGAAAACCCAGCCAGGACGCCGAGCAGGAAATGCGGACAGCCCTGGACTAAAGCAGCTGCCGCCACCGCCGCCTTCCAGCCGTCGAGGCTGCCGCGGACGGATTCGGTGCGGGCATTGGCTGCCAATTCCAATGCCGAGGCATCGCCGATGGCCTTTCCTGCCGGAGTGACAAACACCAGATGATCGTGGCCTTCCAGCCGATGCCAGCCAGGACGGCTGACCACCAGGGTCTCTGCCTGGGGATTGATGGCCTTCAGCAGCATGACGGCGACCTGATCGCCGTCGGCACAGGTGCGCAGACCGGCGGCATAAAGGGCGGAGCGGATTTCCTGCGCCCCTTGCTGGGCGATGGCCGAACGGGGAAAGTCCACCACCCGAGAAGTTCCATGCATATCGCGGATGACCATCCGCAAACCGTAGGCGTCGTCCTGGTCGAGATAGCGCAGCCGGGAGGGAATGCCGAACGGGCTGGCAACCGGCTGCCACACGGTTCGGCCATCCTTGCCGCTGCCCATGTTGCGATGGACCATGATCTCGCCGGAACGGGACGCGCGGCACAGACGCAGATCGACACCCTCGGTTCGGGGCAGTGGATAGAGGGTGGCCATCTGCCGTACTTCGTCGTCGAAGCTGACATCGTCGGCCTCGTGATCCGCCGCCGCAGCATCCAGCGTCTTCCGCAGGGCGGCCACCTGTCGCCGCGAGGTGGGGATACCGATGCCGGCCTGCTTTCTGATGGCGGCGAACAGCTTGTCCTGCTGGAAAATCTCCAGGTTGCCGCTGGCGATCTGGGCATAGAGGCGGCCCAGGGCGATGGCATCGCCGTCTTGCAGGCATTCCACCTGCGCCATCAGACTCTCGAAGGTGGGCGGGGCCTCCTCGACAGCGATCTGCACATTATAATGCGCAACCGCCGCGCCCTTGCGCAGATCGTCGTTGAAGTCGTCACCGTGCAGGGGCGAGATAATGGTGGACGGGATGTCGGCAGCGGTCAGGCGTTCGGCCAGGGTGGCGGCGGCCTGCTGACCGGCCTCACCGACATCGGCAAAGATGGTGACGCGGCGCAAGCCCTCGAGCCATTGCCAGTTTCGCATACCGCCCGCCGATAGCGCCGCCCAGGTGGGGATGCCGAAGATGGCCCAGGCCGACAGGGCGGTTTCGATGCCCTCGGCGATTCCGAGATGGCCATCGGCGGGCATGGGGGCGAGGCGCACGCTGCCGCCGTCGACCGCCCCCAGCATCTTCTTGCCCGGTGGCGCTTTGCCGCTGCCATCGTCGAGCAGGAAGGTGCGGTGGATACCGCCGATGGGGTTGCCGGCACCGTCACGGACAATCCCCACCAGCCCTGGCCAGCCTCGCCGTCCATCGAAGTCGGGAAGGTCGTCGTGGTACAGCAGATCGGGCGACCGCGGATCGCCGACACCACGGTGGCGGAGATAGATCTCGCCGATGGTGCCGACCAGCGGCCGGACACCGCCGAGGATGCGGGCGATTTCCAGGTCATGCGTCGGCTTGGGCGTCATGGCTCGTTGCGGGGCGGGCAGATCCATGCGGGCCAGCCGGGCGGCTTCCTCGAACAGGTCGCGGTCGGCGAGACCGGTGGCGTGGTGGATCAGATCGATGGGGCCGGCGCTCTCGCCGGTGGCATGGTCGAAGCCCCAACCGGCGTGGTGGCCGCCAAGATGGATAATGCACGAGCCGTCCTTGCGCGGCGAACGCCCCGACAAATCGGCACAGCGCAGCGTCCGGCGATCCGGGGACAGCCGACCTTGAGGAAACAGCCCCGGCAGCCAGTCCGGTGCCGTGGCGGCCAGGCGACCACGAATTTCGGGCAGGTCAAAACGGGCAGGCGGTTGCCAGACGTCATTGAGGTCGATCATGCGAGTATCACCAGCCCCCTTTCTGCACGAGTAATGGCGGTGTATAGCCAGCGGCGGCGGTCCTGCTCGGTGCGGCCCAGGCCATCGTCCCAGACGATGACGTTCTCCCATTGGGAGCCCTGCGCCTTGTGGCAGGTGATCGCCCAGCCGAAAGTGGCCTCGGTCAGCTTCTTCTTGTCCCGCCAGTCTCGGTCATGGCGGTGGGGATCAAGGGCGACATGATCCTCGAAGTGCCCCTTGTAGAGCATCAGTCGCCCCGGCTTGCCGTCCTTGGCGGGCGGGCCAATGGGAGTGCCGACCTCGTCGGTAACGGTGGCGGAAAAATAAACGCTGCCCTCGTCGACAATGTCAGCCAGAGTCAGGAACATGCCGTTGATAAGGCCCAGATCATTCTGATTTTTGAGGCAGATCACCTTCTCGTCGGCGCCAGTGGGCAGATACGATCCGCCGAATCCGGCAGCGCGACGGAGCGCGTTGTTCAACTGGAACCGGGTGGTGTTGCGGCCGCAGATCACCTGACCACCGCGCAGGGCTTGCTGCGGGGTGACGTCGGCCATCCGCATCTTCCAGGCATGGTCGTCATATTGGCCGAAGCCGATGGGCTGGCCTTCACGGGCCATGGTGGCGAGGCGGATAATGGCGCTCTCGGCGGCCTGGCGGTGGATCTCGGTCAGCATGATGTCGGGGGCCGCCTGGGTAAACGCACCCTCGCCCTTGATCGGCGGCAACTGGCCGGGGTCGCCCAGCACCAGGATGGGGCGCTCGAAGCTCATCAGATCGCGGGCCATCTCGTCTCCGACCATGGACACCTCGTCCAAAACGATCAGCTTGGCGCTGGCGGCGGGGCTGTCGGGATTAAGGGCGAAGCGCGGTTTCTTCATGTCGCGCAGTGTCTGGCGCATGGCCTCGATGGCGGCCTCGGCGGCGGTGCGGTCGAAACCGATCAACCCACGGGCATTCAATTCCGCCTGAGTGATGCGCTTTCCTGCTTCCTCGATCTCCTCGTCGGTGGCCTCGATGACGCTGTAGATCAGGCTGTGGATGGTCCGCGCCGGAGTTCCCTTGCGCCGCAGCACCAGAGCGGCCTTGCCGGTAAAGGTGGCGGTGACCACACCGGGACGATCCTCGGCATGGGGGCTGAGGCCCAGATCGTCGAGGGCGAATTTCAGCACGGTTGATTTTCCCGTTCCGGCAAAGCCAAACAGTCGGAACACCTGCTGCTCGTCCGTGCGACTATGGAACCAGTCACGGATGGCGGCGATGGCCTGGGCCTGAATGTCCGACGGAGTGATGTCGTCCATCATCGTCACCGGGCCAGATAGCGTTTTTCGACATCGGCCAGTCGGTTGGCCAGCGTGCTGGCCTGGGAGACCAGGGAGGCGATGTCGGTGCGCAGTTGCTCGATTTCGGGATCGGTGCGGATGGGTCCATAGGCTGCTTCGCGGATCTGCTCGATCATCTTGCGAGGCAGCTTCAATTCTTCGGCAACTCGCTGGTCGCTGAAGCTATCCAGGTACATGCCCTTGGCATCGTCGAACACCCCATCCAGCTTGTGGCGGATGCGCATGCGCTCGTCGGGGGTGGCGGGGCGGAGGGCGGGCGTCGTCATCGGCATTTCCTTCCTGATGGTGGGTTTGATGGGGTTCGGCGCAGCCGGTTTGATCGGCGGGCTCGGACGGGCCTTGCAGTCGGGGCAGATGGTGCGGCGCGGACGGTTCTTGTCACACTCCCATCCCTTGGCCCGCGCCATGCGCTCGACACCATCGGCGTGATGGGCACTGTTCAAGGTGATATCCAGCGTGTCACCGCATTGGGCGCACCACAGGCGGGCAATGGTGCGTGGGCCGGTGATGTCGCGAACCTGAAGAACGTCGTAGCTGAGGCCGCGGCGTTTACCGGTCATCGGCACCTCCCCCAGCAGCGGTCCTGCCAGGAACAGGCTCCGTGCCAGCCGCCTGCCGTCTTGCCGCCACGACAGATCACCGAGGTCCGTTCGGCACTCGCGCGGGGCAGCAGTTCCTGGGCATCGCTGGCTCGCACCACCTGGACGGCACGGTCGCTCATGGTCTGGGCCAGGGCGGCGTCGAACGGCACCAACTCGCAGTGGATTTCCCAGGTATCTCGGTTGAGCGCGGTAAACAGCGTTGGGGCCGGCAGATCCATATAGGCCTGATAGAGGGCAAGCTGGGCGGCGTAGACCGGCTTGGACAACACCACCCCGCGCTTGACCACGTCCTTCCACGACGACACGCCCAGCGCCTTGTTCTCCCACAGGGCGGGATAGGCCATGGCCACCGGCCCGCCGACTAGGCAGCCGTCGATATGGCCCTTGAACCGTCCATTCAACGCCGAGAACCCGAACTGCCGCCCATCGCGACGTTCCGTGCGCAGATCGAACCCGGCGGCCCGCAGCCAGGCTGCCACCACGTCCTCGCCCCGATGACCGGCCTCGAAAATACGGAGCGTCTTTGGCTCGAAATCCCGGCCTTCATCCTTGGGCACGGCGAGATAGTCGTACTGGATCTGGCGCAGGCATTCGCGGCCGATGCCCGACGTGCTGACGTACTGACGAGCAACCTGAGAGCGGTTGCGGACCACCAAGGCGGCATCGATGGCGGCGTTGACCGCCACGGTAATGCCGGGATCGCGGTCGGGCTTTTGGTACTGGCAGCCGGATCCATGATTCAGGTCGAGCATGATCTGCCCCCTAAAATGGGATTTCGTCGTCGAACGGGGTGCCTGAGCGTTCCTTCACACCAGCCTGTCGCTGCATGGACTCGACGTAGCCGGTGACAGCGGCTTCGATCAGGCGGTCGATATCCTCTGCGGTGCGGTGGTAGAACGGCTCCATCAGGGCCAGCGCGGTCAGCGCCTCGGCGAAGAGGGGCCGGGCATCCTTGATGGCCTTGGTTTCTCGGGCGGTCTTGTCGATCATGCCGTTCTGTCTCCCTGCGATCTCGGCACCGGCCTTTTGGCAGGAGGCCGAGCAGAAGCGGTGAAATGGGTAAAGGTCGTGGCGCAGGCGATGGACATAGCCAAAGCCCTTGGCCTCGCGACCGCAGATGGCGCATAGACTCAGCCCAGCAAGAGCCGGGTCAGCTCCGGGTGCTGATCGGGCTCCGCCTTGATCCGTTGCGAGGCCAGCACGATGAAGCTGCCGATGGCGTTGGTGGCCATGGCCTCCAACTCCCACATGGCCAGCGCCCTTATGGGCTGGTGCAGTTTTCCTCGGGCTTCGAGCCATTCGCCGATCGCCTTTGCCGCCTGGCGCGTGACATGCGCCTGCCATTCGTCATCCGTCATGGCAGGCGCCGCCTTCGTCAGGTGTTGAGCCAAGCAGGGCCGGTGGCCGATGCCGCCGGGGGAGTGGGCTGCGCCGTCCCCTGCTGAGTCCACGGCGCACCACCTTGCTGTTGTGGGCCTTGTGCTGGAGCCGTATCGGCCGCCCAGGCGGGGGCGTTCTGCGCCACCGTGCCCGAAGCCGACTTCTGCGGCTTGGCATCGACCGGATCGGGTTCGACCTCTTCGCCCCGCATCACCGCGTCGAATTGCGGTTCTCCCGGCAGCACCACATTGGCCAGCTTGTTCCTGGCGCGGAATTTGGGATCGGAGGGAGGCTCAACCATGATGCGGGCGACGAAGACGATGCCCTCCAACTGTTTCAGCCCCTGGATCACCCGTTTGGCCTTGGCCGCCTCGCTCATATCCTTGGGATTGAGGCCCAGCGCGCTGTCGACCATGGCGCGGAATGATGCCTTGGAGATGTTCCAGCCCTTGCTCTGGCCCTTGTCGTCCAGCTTGCCGCCCGAGACGGTGAAGTTCTGCCAGAATTTGCGGCGCACGAACCGCCCCTCGACCACGGTGAATTCGCAATCGAGCATTTTGGCGTCGCTGTCCGCCGAGGCCTTGAGCAGGCCGGCATCCATGGGGGCCGAGCCGTTGGTTCCGCCGGGGCGGATGGTCATGCGGATCTTGGCGAAGGTGCCATCGGGGATCACTTCTCCCTGGGGCATCATCTGGGGTTGGGCATCGTTAAAATCGTAGGACATGGGGAAATCTCCTCTCGGTCAGGCGGGGATACGGTTGATCTTGGACAGCAGGGCACCCAGATCGGGGGCCTCGGTCACCTCCAGGCGACCGGAGCGATCCTTGGCGGGCAGGCCATAGGGATTGCCGGAGCGGCAAACGAGGCGGCGCTCGGCGGCCTTCTCGTTCAGTTCCCAGTTGCCGTCGGCGTCGTGGGAGAACAGGTGCATTGAGATGACCTGATCGACGATGCCGGGCAGTTCGCGCCCCGCCTTCGATCCCTCCATCTGCGGCTGCCAGCTGATGGCGTTGAACTCATCGGTGACCTTCTCCAGCACGCCAACGAAGATCACCGTTTTGCCCGGCGCGTGCTGCAGGTGCTTCAGCGCCTGGATTACCTCGCGCCCCAGCAGGCCATAGGCGCCACGGATATCCGGCTTGCCGGTGCGGTCGGAAAAGGCTTCCGGCTGCTGCTTGGCGAAGGCCATGGCCTGGCGAGTGAGGTCGGTGATGGAATCGACGAAGATCACCGGCATGGAGGCGAGGAATTCCTCGACGCCCGATCCGGCATAGAGTGAACGCACATGCTGGTGATGCTGGGCGCTGTAATAGGCATTGGGATCGGCCGCCGGATCGGGGCCGCCGATCAGCACCACCAAGTCCCGGAAGTCGCCGAAGCTGCGCACCGGGATGCTGGCGCCGGACCAGTCCTGGACCGACTTCATGCCCGCCTCCAAGTCGAGGCAGACGGTGTGGGCGGGCGGCAGGGTCTTCAGCAGCGAGGTTTTGCCGACTCCAGGTGGGCCGAAGATGGCCACCGAGGTCTTGTTGCCGGCGGACGACAGGCGCTCGTCGGCGGTGATGATGCGAACGGCCATGGGATCATGTCTCCTTGATGTCGGGGGCGGCGGGGCGTTGACCGGGCGCCGAAGGGATGCCGGCCCGCCCTTGCGGAACGGGCCGCCCCGCCGCTGTCTCAGGGGGTGTTGGGCTTCAGTGTGAAGGTCAGCTTGCCGGTCTTAACCGTGCGGGCCGCTTCGAAGGCGGTGCGGATGTGGGCGGGCCAGGCGACGTATTTGCGCTCCGGCACCTTGAAGGCGGTCTCGATGTATTCGCTCGGATCATCGCCGCTGGCGCGGATGCGCTCGACGATGGCGGTCAGCAACGACTGGTCCCACTCCACCTTCTTGGGCAGATCGGCTACCACGGTGATGTCGCCGTCGTCGAACCGCACAGTGCCGGTATCCTTGCCCTCGCGGCTGCGCAACTCGGTGGCGAGGTTGGCGTAGCGGCGGGTCAGCGCGCCGTCGAGCCAGTCCTTCTGCATCTTGGCGAGACGCACGGTCTGCTCGGCTTCTTCCTGCAGCAGGGCCAGCATTTCCACAGGCAGGCTGGCGGCCTCACCCAGCGGCAGGCGCATCATGTCGGCGAGGCTGGGACGATTGGGGATGGTCATAATCAGTTCCTCCGGGGCTTGTCGCCGCTCGCCTTGATGGCGATGTAGGCGATGCGGTCTTCGGCGATGCGGCGCTGCACCAACAACAGGCAACCGTCTTTGGCCAGCGCCATGGCATGGTCGGCAATACGGTCGAGTTCGGAACGGGTGGATCCGGGTAAAGCCGATGGATCTCGTGCCCGATCAACGCCCAGCAGACCCTCGTAATACGAGATGCTGTCACCGGGCTGGGCTTGATCGATCCAGGCGAGAAAGCTGTGTTCGCTCAATACCGGCAGAGTAAGGGGCATCATGATGCGACCCGCGTTTCACCGGTCCGCTCGCGCATATGATCGGCCTCGTAGGCGACCACATCGTCCAAGCGATAGACCACCTTGCCTTCCAGCTTCAGAAAGCGGGGGCCTTTGCCGCGCCAGCGCCACTTCTCCAGCGTCCGGGGGCTCAAGCCCCACCGGCGGGAAAGCTGGACCTGATTGATGTGTGAGATAGGACGATCAGTCGTCATTCTTCCTATTCCTTGCCGTTCGCGGGACGGTCGTTTCGATCGTCCGAATGAAGGTCATCACCTTGTCGGCGGTCGCCAATGTCGGTGAACGGCCGCGTCGCAAGCCGAGCACAAACGAAGGATCGCCAACGGCTTGACGCCCAAACTCGGTGGGCTTGAAGCCGCTATTGGCGAGGAAAGCCTCGACGGTGGCGCGGAACTGTTCGCTTAATGTGCTCATGATAGGAAATATAAAATCCGCATGCGCCTCTTGCGTCAAACGGAAAAGATTGTTAATTTCCTACATAGCCGAATCAATGGGATACCAGCATGGACCTCGACCCTGTCCGCCTCCGCCTTCTCCAGCTCGTGCAAGAGCAGAAGACCGATCTGAAAAATCTCTCGCTGGCAATCGGGCGCAATGCCGCCTATCTGCACCAGTTCGTGTTTCGGGGAACGCCGAAGATCCTGGCCGAAGACGTCCGCCAAGCGCTGGCGGACCATTTGGCCGTCGAAGAGGACGAACTACGTCACTCGCAGATCCCGACGCGCAAGCCACGATCACCGAACCAGCGGGACGATGTGGGTCTGGCTCTCCCGGATGGGTTCCTGCCGGTTTCCGAGATTGATGTTCGTGCTTCAGCAGGGTACGGCGCCGTGCATGACGGCTTGGAAGAAACCAAGGCGACCTGGTTATTTCCCGATGCGGTGGTCCGCTATGAATTTCGCGCTCAGCCAAGTGACCTTCGCATGATCACCATCACCGGCGATTCCATGGAGCCGCTCCTGTCCAGTGGGGATCGCATCCTCATCGACACCAGTCAGAAGGTGCCGGTGCCGCCAGGAATCTTTGTTATCTGGGACGGTATGGGGTTGGTGACCAAGCGGATCGAGCACATCCCCCACTCAGATCCGCCGACTGTGGTCATCCGGTCAATCAACCCGGAGTACCAGACCTACGAGCGCACCGCCGATGAGATCAACATCATCGGGCGCGTCATCTGGGCGGCGAAGCAGTTATAGGCCGGCCAAGTCGCCTTATCATCCGGCCGTCGGAGGACAAGTGGACCCGTTCAAACCTTACCAACCTCGCCCGAAGGTCGTGATCCCCAAGCTGACGGTGGATGATGCCGAGACCATCGCCATCAAGGCCATGGCCTTTATTGCGGCTGACGAAGACCTCATGCCCAGGTTCATCAATCTGACGGGATGCGGCAGCCTCGATGATGTGCGCGGTCGTTTGACTGAGAGGGCGTTTCTGGGCTCGGTCCTGGACTTCGTTCTGGGAAACGAGCAGACCACAATCGCATTCGCCCAAAGCCTGTCCATGGCGCCGGAAGTGCCGATGTTGGCTCGCGCGAAACTGCCTTGATCCGAGCACGGGTCGTCCCGTCCATCGTCATCACATCCATCATGGAGCCCCCATGCGCCCCTTTCTTCTGAGCCTTTTCCTGCTGGCGTCAACTCCCGCATGGAGTTCCGACATAGTCTCCTGCTTCACCCCCGGTGAGGATTGCACCGGCGTAATTGTCGATCAACTCGCCGCTGCCAAGCGGGAAGTCTTGGTTCAGGCGTACAGCTTCACCAATCCCGATATCGTCAAGGGGTTGGTTGCCGCCAAGAAGCGAGGTGTCGATGTCAGAGCCATCCTCGACAAGTCGAATTTCTGCCGGGCAGAAAAGGCGGGATGCGAAAACAAGGGACAGATTGCAGCCGACACATTGGTCATCGCCAAGGTGCCGGTGACCGTCGACCGCGAACATGCCATCGCGCACAACAAGATCATGGTGATTGACCGGGAACGCGTCATCACCGGCAGTTTCAACTTCAGCCGTGCCGCCCAGGAAAAGAACGCCGAGAATCTGTTGGTAATCACCGACGCCGCCCAGGCGCAGCGATATACACGGAATTGGCAATTTCATGCCGAGCATTCCGAACGGTATGCCGGACGATGAGCATGCTCCGTGGATTGAAGTGGCTGGGGACGGCGGCGGGCATCCTGGGGGCGCTTCTAGTTGCCGCCAATATCCCGTCAAGCGGGTGGGGATTCGTCTTGTTTCTGGTGTCATCGCTGTCATGGTCGGCTGCGGGCCTGCTGATGCGCGAGCCGTCGCTGGTGGCCTTGAACGTGACGTTCGTCGCCATCAATATCCTGGGGATCGTGAGATGGCTGCTGTGAGTTCCGTCCATGCCGGTTTCTGACCCCGATATCTGGCGGGCAGCAAAACTGCTGATCGACCGCCATGGTGACGAGGCGCCCGTGCATGCCGCCATGCGCTGCGATGACCTGATGGCGGCCGGTGATACGGAAGGCTGGGCGGTTTGGCGTCACATCTGCAATGCCATTGATGAACTGCTCCGCCCCGTTCCGAACGAGGGAGAGAGCCGACACTAATCTCTGAGGTCAACTCACCTCCTTTCGCCCCGGCACCTTTGTTTTCGCCACCCTGCGACGGAAGTGCTGCTGCGCTTGGAACCCATGCGTTTTTGCATCTACGGTGGTTGCCGAAAGGTTCTCAAACCAGGCATCCGCAATGTCCATCGCCCTCCATCCCGACCACATGACCGCCGCCGAACGCCTCGACGAAATCGCCGAGATTCTGGCGACCGGGGCCATGCGCCTGATGGCGCGGAAGTCCACTCGTTTATCTGCTGACGCCGGAGACTGTTCCGTCGACTTCACTGGTCACCAGAGCGTCCATGGGTCCGACCGCAATTGCAGGAGACCCCGTAAATGACGACCGCGATCCTCACCCAGGTGGCCGAATTGCCCACCCTGCCGACGCCCAAGTTGAAGGCCATGTGGCGGGAGCTGACCGGCACAGAGCCGCCGCCCTACAACCGCACCTTCCTGGTCAAGCGACTGGCCTACCGGATTCAGGAACTGGCCTTCGGCGGCCTGTCGGTCCAGGCCGAACGCCGCCTCGACGATCTGGTCGATGAGTTGGACGGCAAGAAGAAGCCCAAACCCAAGGACATGACAGCCCCCATCGTCGGCACCAAGCTGATCCGGGAATGGCAAGGCGTGCTGCAGGAGGTGACCGCACTGGCCGATGGCTTCGAATGGCAGGGCCGCCGCTACCAGAGCCTGTCGGCGGTGGCGCGCGCCATCACCGGCACCCGCTGGAATGGGCCGCTGTTCTTCGGGTTGCGCAAGCATGGCAAGCTGGAGGCCGTCCGATGATCACGCCCAAGCCCATGCGGAAGACCCGCTGCGCCATCTATACCCGCAAGTCCTCGGAAGAAGGCCTGGAGATGGAATTCAACAGCCTCGACGCCCAACGAGAATCCTGCGAGGCCTATATCACCAGCCAGAAGGCCGAGGGCTGGGTGCCGGTGCCGGACCACTACGATGATGGCGGCTTCTCAGGCGGCAACTTGGAACGTCCTGCTCTGAAGCGCCTGCTGGCCGACATCGAGTCCGGGCTGATCGATGTGGTGGTGGTCTACAAGATCGACCGCCTGTCGCGCTCGCTGATGGATTTTTCCAAACTGGTCGAGGTGTTCGACCGCAACGCCGTCACCTTCGTGTCGGTGACGCAGTCGTTCAACACGACGACCAGCATGGGGCGCCTCACGCTCAACATCCTGCTGTCCTTCGCCCAGTTCGAGCGGGAAGTGATCGGCGAGCGCATCCGCGACAAATTCGCCGCCTCCCGGCGCAAGGGCATGTGGATGGGCGGCGTCCCGCCCTTGGGCTACGATGTGGTCGCCCGCAAGCTGGTGGTCAACCAGCCCGAGGCCGATCTGGTCCGCCACATCTTCGACCGCTTCCTCAAGGTCGGCTCCGCCACCCTGCTGGTGAAGGAACTCAACGCCGCCGGTCACCATACCAAGTCCTGGACCACCCAAGACGGCAAGCACCGCGACGGCGCGCCCATCACCAAGAACTTCCTCTACAAGCTGCTCGACAACCGGGTCTATCTCGGCGAGGCCGTCCACAAGGGCGAAGCCCATGCCGGCGAGCATCCCGCCATCATCGACCGCGCCACCTGGGACAAGGTGATGGCGGTGAAGACCGATAATGCTCCCCGCAAGCGGGCCAACGCGGTGCGATCTTCGACCCCGGCTCCGCTGAAGGGGCTGATCCACTGCGCCCATTGTGGTCGGGCCATGACGCCCACCCACACCCGCAAGAAGGGGCGGCTCTACCGCTACTATACCTGCATGAAGGCGATCCATTCCGGCCATGAGTCCTGCCCGGTGCGCAGCATCGCCGCCGGTGAGATCGAGGCGGCCGTCATCGGACAGGTCCGGGCATTGCTACGCGCTCCCGAGATCCGGGCGCGGGCCGAACGGATGGCACCATCCATGGCCCCGGCCGACCTGCACGCCGCCCTCGATCGCTGCGAGGCACTCTGGGACGAGTTGTTCCCAGCCGAGCAGGCCCGTATCCTCCAGCTTCTGGTCGAGAAGGTCAGTATCGCCACCGACGGCGCCGAGGTACGCCTGCGCGCCGAGGGACTGGCCAGCGTCATCGCCGACATCACCGCTCAGACCGGCGACAGGAGCGCGGCATGACCGCCGACGTCAGCATCAACACCCTGACCATCCGCGTCCCGCTGACCCTGCGGCGATATGGCGGCCGCAAACTGGTGATCGTGCCCGAGGGCCAGGGCGTCCCTGTCCGCCCCCGTGCAACCCCTGACGACACGCTGCTGAAGGCGCTGGCCCGTGCCCATCGCTGGAAGCGCATGCTGGAATCCGGGCAGGTGGCATCCCTGAACGAGCTGTCCGAAGCCGAGAAGATCAGCCCATCCTACATGACCCGAATCTACCGCCTGACCTTGCTGGCCCCCGACATCGTCGAAACCATCCTCGACGGCCGCCAGCCGCGCACACTCCAGCTTGCCGACCTGATGGACGACATGCCGGTGGAATGGCACCGGCAGCGGGAAAGGTACGGGATGGCGACGCGGTGACCGGGCGCACGAATCCCGGCGGGACCTTGCATATTGACAAAAGAACGAAATAGAAACACCCTGCGGTAGTCGCCCTTGCCGCAGGAATACCGCCATGGCCCTCGAAACCTTGTTCATCTGCCAGCCGTACATCCTCGGCAAAAGGGGTGGACTGAAACCTCAGCCCCCCATTTCCTACAAGACCGAACCACAGGCCCTGCAACGCGCCAGCCGCATGATGGAGGGTGGCAGCGTTGCCGGCGTGGATGTCGTCCGTCAGACCGCCGATCCTGAAATGGGCGATTATGACGAGCCTGAGTTTCTGCAGCGTCTGGGGTCCGTGCCGAAGGCCGAAAACTGAATTGTGATTGGCCATCCTGCCTTTGCCGGCGGGGTGGTGGTCGTTGTATGCAATTGTTCACGGACGAGCGGGCGGATGCGGTGTAGACATCAGCCGTCGTCGAGAATAGCAGACCTTGGGAGGGGCAAATGCGGGCGCAAGACTTCGGGCTTGATCGGTGGATATGGGAGCCGTCGCTGGACGATCTCCTTGACGATCCAACCATGCATGCCTTTCTGCTGCGGGATCGCCTTTCCGTCGATCATGTGCGGACCCTCGTCAGGGAAGTCAGGCAGCGTCTCGCCCGCGCGGCGTAACGGCGATGATCTGCCGGTAGAATGGGACCGGCGGTGATGAGATTGGTAAGAGCACGGCGCTTGATTCTCCGCGCCCCACAACCGCACCTCATGGCCTCGTCTACCGCTGTTTCAACAGGCCGATTTCAATGGCGCCGGCGATCACGACATTGGCCATAGGCTCTCGCACTTCCTCCGGAAGGGTGATCGCCGTCTGCCATTCGCCATTGGGCGCACGGTAGCGCGGCAAGGCAATTTCCGTCTTGTCGCCATCGGCTCTCACCTGAACCCCGTGGATGACGAGGGCCACGCCATCTATGACGGTCTCCACATCAGCCAGGGCGAGAAGCTTGCCGGCATTCTTGATCGGGGTGATGCGCTGCACGGTAATGGTGGCGATGGTGGTATCCATGAGTGGAACAGTAGCAGAGCCGATCCAGGCACGGCACGGGAGATTGGCGCGCAAGTCCCCTTGGGCCCGTGCGACACTGCGGGGCGCCAAGACGGCTGTTGACCGCCGATTCCACTCCCAGACTCTTTCCGGCGCCAGCAAAAACTACGAAAAGGTCAACAGCTTTTGGCGCCGCAACTCTTTGAATTACTTGCAACTCTAAAACCCGTACCGTTTGGTGGCGGTCAACAGCTTCCAGAGAAACAGGGCGGGAGAGAAGAGAAATTTGGTTAAGAATGCGCAGCCACAAGACCAGAAGGTCAACAGCTACTGGCCATAAACGGCGCAGAGCCTTGGGCTTTCGCCCAAGGCTCTATGCGTCAGAGAATCTATTCTTTGGAAGTAGTGGCGGAGGGGAAAGGGCAGGAATCGAACCTTCTCCGTGACTGCGGACGATGAGGCGAAAATTTTGGGCCCGCCCCTTCTAATCAAGTTTTCCTCCCAACGAACAATAATCAGCGCTGAAACCTTATGCAGGCGCAACCACAGGCTCTGACGATCTCGACAGCCCTACACTTCGATTTGGCCTTCAAGCTGGCCAGTGGCCGTCTTCCCGACAGTGGCGGCGAGCAGGCCATGGCGGCGCTGGACAGTGCAAATGGAGCACTGTGACCGTATCTGACGTATTTGCCGTGTAAACACACCCATGTTCTACGGGCGTCAGACAGGGGCAGGTATAATGGGCGTTACGATAGAGTTCATAACCATCATCGTGCGCAAGGACGCTATCGCGCTCAAGTATCCCGGCGGCCTTCCGGCCTTTGAATATGATTTTTGTGGTGGTCCATACCGAGCCGACAGCCATCTTGCCGCCTTCGGGCATATGGGGGCGCAGGATGTTGAGGCGAGCCTATCCGTTCTTGAATCCCTTGGAATGGAACTGGTGTCTGATGGGTTGTGGAAAGACGTCGCCGTCGTAAACCAGTTTTTCGGGCCCAGCCGGCCGTGCCCATGGCTTGAATTCGAAGGTGATGCCGCGCATCTCGCTGGGGCTCCAAGGGAACCGATCCGACATTATACAGATGCCCGTCCACCAGAAGACCCCTCCTTAGCCGATCGTCGACGCGGTGTGTTGCTGGGATTGGCAGCGGGCGACAAGATCGGCGGTCCTCGGGCAATGGCTTTGGAATTGGCCTATTCGCTCAACGAGTTCGACGGGCTCTACAATACCGACCTGAAGAGGCGATATCTCTCATGGTGGCGGGCAGGAGGGGACGACACGGGGCGAGTATTTGACGCAGTAATGATGAAGGTGAATGCAGGGATGCCTTGGGACGACGCTGTCGCATCCGTGGATCAAGAATTGGGTGGCATGACCGGGGGGTGCAATCCTGCCCACCGTGCTGCCCCACTTGCGATGGCGGGCATTTCGACCGGGGTCTTGGTGAGTGAGGCTCACCGCGAAGCTTCCTTTACCCATAAATCTGAAATCGCAGGCTCCGTCTCCGCCTTCGTGGTGGTGCTATGTCGTTTGTTGCTCGTAGGTTCCACATGGCAGTCGGCACTTAAGGGCGCGGGGTTCTGGACCAAAGCGCCGGGTATGGCCGTACTCCCAAGATCGGCAGAAGCGCTTAAGCCTGACGGGTTTGCCCCCAACACCCTTCAGGCGGCTCTGTATTTTATTGATCAGAACTCCTCGTTCGGGGCAGCGATGGATGACGCGGTTGATTTTGCCGGAGGAGCAAATTACTGCCCGGTTCTGGTCGGCAGCATTGGCGGTGCGCGATGGGGAGCTTCAGCCATCCCGGCACGCCATCTCGAGCATGCAGGCGATCTTTCGCCGTTTTGGGCGGCCGCTAAGGGCGATTGGGGGCCAAAGACCGGCTGAAATTGTTGTCCATTGGGGCTCCGTGGACATAGTCGGGGAACTCAGGTCAGGTGGGCAATCCTGGCATGCTAAACTTAGATGAGAGCAGGGGGCGATGATGTCAGGTTCGTCTTTTGAAATTAGTCGTCGAACATTTTTGCAGGCTGCGGCCGCGTCTTTCGTCGCTAGCCCGTTGGGTGCAATGTCTCTGCCAAAACCAGCAGCACTCTCTGCTAACTTGCCCAACATCAAGGTATTTGGGGTTGGCTGTGCTGGCTGTATTGCGATCAATCACATGATCGGGTGCGGATTGACCGGGGTCGAATTCATCTCCGCCAATACCGACGCCATGTCCCTGGACGAAAGCTGCGCCAAAAGCCGCATTTTTTTGGGTCCGGCCATTCCGGTACTTTGTGGTGGCCGCGTGACTCCTTACAGAGGGCGCGTCGCCGCTGAGAAAAGTTTCGACGAGATCGTGGGCCAGATCCAAGGCGCCAACATAGTGTTCATCGCTGCTGGCATGGGCGGCAGCACCGGATCCGGCGCGGCTCCCGTCATCGCCAAGGCGGCCCGTGAACAGGGCATTTTGACCGTGGGCGTAGTGACCAAGCCATTCCATTTCGAGGGAGCGCACCGTATGCGCACCGCCGAGCAAGGCATAGAGGAACTGCATCAGTGCATCGACACTCTGATTATCATTCCTAATCAGCGCCTGTTCCACGTCGCCACCGAGCGCACCACCTTCGCCGACGCCTTCAAGATGTCCGACGATGCGCTGTATTCCTGCGTGCGCAGCGTCACCGACCTGATGATCATGCCCGGCCTGATCAATCGGGACTTCGCCGATATACGCACCGTCATGAGCGCGATGGGCAAGGCCATGATGGGAACCGGCGAGGCCGAGGGCGTCAAGCGCGCTGTCGAGGCAACAGAGGCTGCCATCTGCAGCCCGCTGCTGCACTTCAACTCGATAAATTGGGCCAAGGGGGGGCTGATCAATATTACCGGCGGCATGGATATGACCC
Organism: Paramagnetospirillum magnetotacticum MS-1; assembly: GCF_000829825.1. Taxonomy (NCBI): domain Bacteria; kingdom Pseudomonadati; phylum Pseudomonadota; class Alphaproteobacteria; order Rhodospirillales; family Magnetospirillaceae; genus Paramagnetospirillum; species Paramagnetospirillum magnetotacticum. The sequence continues at coordinate 19,523 of NZ_JXSL01000033.1, forward strand.
TGCTTGAGGTTGACGAGGTTGCCAACCGCATCAGAGACGAGGTCGATCCCGAGGCCAATATCATCTTCGGCTCCGCCTTCGACGAGAAATTGAACGGCAAAATTCGGGTCTCAGTGATCGTCAGTGATACCGAGCGTGTGGTCATCCAAATCTAAGAAACTGCCATTTGTGGCCGGGGTACAAGTATTATCCCCACGGGGGCAAGGCATGAGAGAGGACCGCAATCAACTGAGACATAGGGGATGCCTTGAGGTGTGGGGCCTCAAGCAGGCGCTAAGCGATGACCTTTCTCGGTTTGGAGCCGTTGTATCCATTGGCGTTGTCGGAAATCCGTGGAGTTTCCAGAAGCTGCTTCAGCTTCTGGAAATGATGGCCACGCATGCCGATCCTTGCGACCAATGCGGACCGGACATCTTCAGGCAAAGCTCTAATAATCTCAGGAGTCATCGGGATATCGTCTGAAGAAAATGCCCCCAGAGGGATTTCTAGGCGATCATCAGCCAATTCCATTAATCGCTCAAACGGAGACATCACTCGAAATTCTGTGAGCCCAGTTGCAATTTTTTGCGATCGAGCAACCTGTTCAGAAGTTCTCAGCTTAGAAGCGGCATCGGCAGCCTCCCTACGCAATCGAGCGGCTAATTGGTCATCAGCCTGCCGTTTTTGGTGCCGATCGGTCTGTTGCTGCCTTCTTGCCGCATAATTATCAACGCCAGCCTTTACCGCAGACCAAACCGGGCTGATTCTTAGGGACTCAATTACAGCGAGGTCCACATCGAATGGCAGGCTGTTCGAATTTTCTGGTGAAATGCCAATCTCGCTCAAGATCATGCGCATTCCGTCATACCAGCCGCGACCTGTATCAATAACGGCCTTGATGTCGGCATTGGCAATGTCGTTAGCTGCAGTTTCCACCACCGCTCGTCTATATGGCGGAGACAGGGCTGCCACCATGTTGAAGCCTCTACGTTGGTCGGCTTCTTGTGATTTCACTCCAACTCGCCAGCACAGATGAGTTGTCAGAGCGGATCGGAACATACCAGCCCCACAGGTCGTACAGCCGATTTTGAAGCACCAGTTCATAGACTGAGCCCCACGCAAAAGATCCAATAGCCACATTGGTTGATCATGAGAAATCACTTCAGGCTTGTTGACCGCAGCGAGGGTGCCAACCCGGCACATCGCGCGCAGAAGGTCATCAGGCCGCACGTCGGTATTCACCTCCAACCAACGAGAAATACATCCTTCGCGCTCCAGTGCGATCAGGTCTTCTGGGCGAGGACTGTCATCCAGCCAGAGGTAATTCGAACTTAATTCAATCGCGTTTGTCTTGGCGCCGCTCCACTGGCAAGACGGGACCCGAGCAGCCAGTTCCATTAGCGGCCTAGTGGTGCCGATCGCATTGGCAAATGCCGTGACAATGCCCTCTCCGGACCCGTCCATGTCCCGTGCGGTCAACCACATTGGCGAATGGTAGGCTAAAGCCCATTTCAAAAATTGGGCGGCATACGGAGCGACTCTCCAGGTCGAATTCCAAACAGAGCCATCGACGGATTGAAGCATGACCCCATCAAGATCAAGATAAAGAATCATCTCGCCCCTACCTGGCTTTGGGTAGCTATCCTAATCGGCAGCCCAGCCCACAAGTTTGCGCACTTTTCCCACTCAATTATGGCCATCTTTGATGATGCCAGAGATGCCCTTAGCGCCTCGCCATTGTACATGTTGACCTGGAGCTTACGTGATACGGCCAACAGGGCGATTGCCTGAACTGTAAGGTCAATATTCTCATTTCCGAAAAGCGTAATTGTATTATTTCCAGATCGCTTAAAAGGCATCGCTTTAAGAACAATGTCATCGTACAAAAAGTATATATCTCCATAACTGCCTTCTGGGATGCCCCAGTCGGCTGAAAATAAATATATATTCACTGAATTTTTTGATGCAATGAGATTTAATGTGATGTCGCTCTTCCATTTTCCCGATAGATGGCAGAACCTTTCTGAATCTACGCCCTCTAAGAACTGTAATTTCCAGTTTTGTCCAAGCAGCCTCTCATGAGATGGCTTGCGCTCAGGCTCGGCCCCATAAGCCGTGGGAAGCCCCGATAGAATCCAGGTCAACCCTGCTATGATGACGACCCGAACCACTTTTTTGGTGTGCATGTTGTCCTCTGAAATCGAGCACAGAGCGTGGTGCGTCAGCGTCAGCAAGGCATCGCCACCCTCTCGCCGCATTTAAATCACCTGGTGACGTTCCAGGTCGCTCGCGAATTTGGCCGCGGTGCTTATCACCGAATTAAGGTGCGGAATGCCAACAGCCTCTCCCTTTTTTCGGGCCAAAGACTGCGCTAGGCGGATTGAATTTTTTATCTGCCGGCCATTGATGTCGTGTGCGGACATTTCACCAGGGTCAATCCCCTTGATGCCTGCAGCATGGAGCAGATTTGCCCAGACCTTTTCCCTGGTCTCAGATGTCATCCGCCCATAGTGCAAGGCGATACTGATCCGACTGACAAATGCGGGGTCGAAATTCCTTACCCGGTTCGTCGTTAGAAATAGGACGCCCTGGTGGTATTCGAGCAACCGCAGGAAAATGCCGACCATTGCATTGCGGACGATGTTGTTCTCGTCACGCTTCTCGAGGAAGATGTCGGCTTCATCCAGCAGGACGACTGCATTCCACGTGCTCGCCATATCCAAGATGGTTCGCAGGCGCTTCTCCAATTCGTCCGGCACGGTTCCAAGCTCACCGATGCTTATGGAATACAGCGGACGTTTAAGAACCTCGGCCACCGCCTCGGCGGTAAGGGTTTTGCCAGTCCCAGGTTCTCCATGAAGGCAGAAAATGCACCCGCCGCCCTTGCCTGTGATCACATCAGAGAATGAACTGCCCGCTCCTTCAACCAAAGCAAGGATTTGCTCTTTGAGATCGGGAGCCAGGACCAACATATCGAATGCTGCTTCATCGAATACGACCGGCAGAAGCATATCAAGGTCCATTTCGCCCCACATTTTTGCGGCAAAACTAAACCCATATAGGGTTTTATCGCACATCCAGTAGCTTTCCTGGGTGGCAACCGATTTATCATCGTCACAATCGTTGTTGCCCCGGTAGGCACGAAAATAATCGGGCTCCATTCTGGCCATGCTCGTGCGGTCTATCATTACGCGACCATTTGCCTTGTACTGGTTGCTACTCCACCAGCTTTTTCGAACGAGAGTGCCAGAGTACTGGGCATAGGTGGGCCCGATGGCGATTTTTACATATTTCTCGCCGCGCGATTGTAGAGATGCCTTTTCGGCCTTAGCCAGAACCCGAATTGGCAGCTCAGATGTATCTACGACTCCATTGAAGTAGGGGATCTTGGCTGTCATGTTTTCGTATACAAGCCGCCGTCCATCCGACATCAGGTAGGTAATCGTTACTTCAAAACGCTCCCCTCCCCAAATGTCTGACGCGTATTCATGGCCAACCACCCTACCGCCTCGTAATTCAGAACCTTCACCGATGGCAACTTCCTGTTCGGCTTTAAATAGGAGGTGAAGATGGCTGTAGTCGACTTTCCCTTCTGCCGTCATGCCCCGCACTTGATCGATTTCTTCGGCCGCTGCGGCCTCCAGCAAGCCTATCAGCTGACTGAACCCTTGGACCTCAGCCAACCGGTCCCCCAGTTCTCTGAGTTGGAAAACCTTGCTGACTAATAGTGAAAGCGGCACTTCCGCGGGCGTACGGAACAGGTTCGTCGTCCTAATATGTAACCTCAGTGCTTTGCAAAGATCTGCCGAATGGATCACCGCAAAAGCGATCCTTCGATATCCTTTTGCTGTTTCAATTTCCCGATCTTCGACCGTGACATGTTGATAGCCAAGGTCACGTGGGGCCGCATCATCTGGACCCTCCACGAGTTTCACGGCGTGATTCGGGATCATCAATGGCTCCTGCTACTGGGGGCAATCATCCGGTAGAGGATGATTAGAATGGGAAGGGCGAGGAAGAAGAGGATCCGCATCACTTGGCCTCATAAGCCCAAAAAATCAGAAAGTGAAACGCCCTACCAGAAGAGGAGGCCAACTTCACTCCAGGAAGAATGCCGCAGTTTAGTGACAGATATGGTCACATTGTCGTCCGTGCGGATCAGGTCTTGAATTACATTTTCACGACATCGCCAACGCAACCCAAACAGATCGGGGGAGCCCGGTCGATTTCAGTCTCGATCCGAGCGATGGTGCGACGATCCACGAACGATCATCCCAACTCCCAAGACCACAAATATCCACCCCAGGAAAGTCAGCATCACAGTCTCCGGTCATTAGGTATCAACATACACTTTGACGGTGCCCAATTTGGTCACCTGCGAACCCAGCTCCACAAAATGTTCGATGCTGACATGAGATGTCGGATGTGACCGAACCAACTGGCCGGCTTCCGAATTTGATATATCCACCAAATAAACGGCGCTAACGCTGAGAAACTGGCTCGAATTTCGTAGCAGGCTTGTCTACTATTCAGGACATGGACATTTTTGGCATTGATTTCACAAGCAAGCCTTCCAGGCGTAAACCAATCACCTGCCTGCACTGCACGCTGGACAGCGGAGTTTTGCGGTACCGGTCTTTGGAGGAGTGGACGACCTTCGGTGAGTTTGAAACTGCGTTAGAAAGGCCGGGCCCCTGGATCGGAGGCTTTGATTTTCCTTTCGGTCAATCTCGCCGGTTCATCGAGACCATCGGTTGGCCACTTTCGTGGGCCGCATATGTCGAACTGGCTGGAAAGCTTGGGCGCAGTGGTTTTCGGGAGGTGTTGACCAGCTATCGCGAACGCCGCCCCTTCGGTGACAAGGAGCATCGTCGCACAACCGACAAGATCGCAGAATCGATCAGCCCGCAAAAGCTCTACGGAGTTCCAGTTGGCCTGATGTTCTTCGAGGGTAGCCCGCGTTTGTTGGCGGCAGGGCTAACCATCCCGCATCTACGTGAAGGTGATCCATTACGCATTGCTGTCGAGGCTTATCCAGGGGTCCTCGCCCGCCAATTAATCCGCCGCCGCAGCTATAAGAGCGACACGCGGAAAAAGCAGACTGATGACCAGGCTGAGGCGCGCCTTGATCTCATAAACTCTTTGCGCCAAGAAGCCCCAAAACGCTACGGGTTCTCAATCGAAGCACCAAACAGCCTCTGCGCAGACCCTGGTGGAGATGATCTTGATGCGCTGCTCTGTGCCGTGCAGGCCGCTTGGGCATGGCAGCAACGTGACAACAGATTCGGCGCGCCGGAAAGTATTGATCCGCTGGAAGGCTGGATCTCAGACCCTCAGCTTGCCGATAACCTCTATCACTTTCCTGCGTGATAAATTGGTCGTGCGAAGCTGGAGGGGGGCATGATCGGTAGCCAAGTAGGTATGATTAGCGATCAATCTCCCAGCAGCTTTTCCCAGCCAGGGAATAACGGCATCCTAGCGTCTATTTCTGCCAGAATATCACCGATCGGTAGATTGGGCAGCGACAGGCGGCCCGGGTCGATTTCAATGTCAAATCGCCGAAGGTCAAGGCGATCCGCATCCCAGCATGCACCAATGGTTGGATCAATCGAGTGGCGCGCCCAACTGTGGTCAGCACATGCCTGCTGAAGGAGTTCGGCCTGATCTGAAGTTATCGGGAGGAAGCCCGCTTTGAACAGGTGGCCAACCAAATCGGCCGCTCGCGCGCCATGCTCGGGGTCAAAACCTTCGTCATGTCGACGGCAATCGTGCATCAACGCGAACAAGACGATGACCAAGGGATCCGCCTGTGGCTCTTTGCTGCAAATCGCCATTCCCGCAAGCGCAACCCGTTGCCAATGGGGCTCGCCATGGAATGGGGAATTAAGTAGCGGCGCTCCGGAGTGAACCTCAGAAATGAGCTTGGAGCAGCATGCAGTTGGCATTGTGCGCGCTCCACGGCCTATCTTCCTGTTGTGCTGCGAGGCAGATTCTTTAACTGCCGACAGATTGCCGAATTTGGTGTATTCGCCCAGGAAGGAGAGGCGAACGGTGCCCACCGGGCCGTGACGCTGTTTGGCGATGATCACCTCGGCGATGTTCCACACCTCCTCGCAGCGCTGCTGCCATTCGGCGTGGCGCTCGTTGAACTTCTCGGCCGCCTCGTCCGAGCGCTGGCTGGGCTCGGCGCGCTCCAGATAGTATTGTTCACGAAACATGAACATGACCACGTCGGCGTACTGCTCAATGGAGCCGGATTCGCGAAGGTCGGACAGTTGCGGCCGCTTGTCTTCCCGCTGTTCCACCGCGCGCGACAACTTGGACAGGGCGATCACCGGCACCGTCAGTTCCTTGGCCAGAGCCTTCAGGCCGCGGGTGATCTCGGACACTTCCCGGGCGCGGCTTTCCGAGTTCGACGACGAGCCGCGCAGCAATTGCAGGTAATCGATGATGATCAGGCCCAGGCCGTGCTGGCGCTGAAGCCGCCGGGCGCGGGTACGCACCGCCGAAATGGACAGGGCCGGCGTGTCGTCGATGAACAGCGGCAACCGGTGGATGTTCTGGGCAGAGACCACTAGGCGCTCGAACTCCTCGTTGGACAAATCGCCCTGCCGAATTCTGTGGCTGACGATTTCCGCATGCTTGGCCAGAATTTGTCTGCCCAACTGCTCGGAGGTCATTTCCAGAGAAAAGAAGGCGACGATGGCTCCATCGACCGCCTTCTTGTGCCACAAGCTGTCCACCTCTTCTTTGTATGCACAGGCGGCGTTCAAGGCGATGTTGGTTGCCAGCGAGGTGGTGCCCATGTAGGGACGGCCGGCCAATATCACCAGGTCGGAATCACTGAGCCCCCCCAGCATGGCATCCAAATCCTTAAAGCCTGTGGGAACGCCGGAAAGGTTGCTTTCGCGCTTGTGGGCGGCCTCGGCGGCACCGACGGTGTTGATCAGGACGCTCTTTAAATCCTTGAAGCCGCCCTCGGTCTGACCCATAACTGCAAGTTCATGGATTCTGGCTTCTGCTGTCGCCAACCAATCAATGGCTGAAGTTGTTGGGGAAATTTTCTGAACGCTGGCTCCAACATCTGCACATAATGCAGATAATTCTCTGCGCAAATACATGTCAAGAACAAGCCTGCCGCATTCTACTATATTGCTCTCTCTCATTGCTGCGCAGGTTAACTGAAGCACGTATGCTGATCCGCCGATTTTGGTAAGTTCATCCGCCTCCGAAAAGAAGGGTATCAACGCATCCGAATTCGCTGTCTGCCCGCGTTCGATCAGCATGCCGCAGGCTTTGTATATGAGGGCATGAACAGGAAATGCGAAATGTTCGGGCCTAAGGAAGTCTGAAACCTTCTCGTATTCCAAATTGGAGAGAAGGATGGCGCCCAGTACGGCTTGCTCAGCCCCAAAGTTTTGAGGATGAACAGATATGTTAGTCCTCATCGGCGGCAAGTGTTCCATCTCAGGTCAACCCTTCGCCGGATTTTGCCGCCCCCGATCATGGTACATTCTTTCCATCAGCCGTTTCATGGATGGGTAGAGACGCCGTTCCGCCTCGGCAGCAATCTCGCTTGGCATGCCGAATAGGGCCTCGGCCAAGCTTCCTGCGATGCAGGCCACAGTGTCTGAATCTCCGCCGATGGAAATGGCGTTGCGGATTGCATCTTCGTAGGACGTGGCTTCCAGGGCACAGGTCAACGCTTGGGGAACGCTGCCGGGACAGGTTTCATCGAACTCGTACCACGGGCGAATTTCATCGACGGACTGGCCCATGTCGTAGCCAAAGCGCTCCGAAATGAATAACCGGATCGCCGACGGATCCTCTCCCTGGTAGGCGAGATAAATCGCCGACGATGTCGCCACTGCTCCCGCGATGCCATCGGGGTGATCGTGAGTCACCGCTGTCACCTTGATTGCCAGGTCAATGGCTTCATCAAGGCTGTAAGCCAGGAAGCCCGCAGGGCTGACACGCATAGCGGCACCATTGCCATAGCTGTTGTATGGCGGCATATCGGGCCTTCTTAACCAAGTTCCGAACATTCCCCCGTATCCGGCATCGGGGAATTCTGCACCCCATTTTCGCAGGGTGATGGCGGGGTCAACATCGTCCAGCAGAGACTCGATCACCGCCATGGTGCAGATGGTGTCGTCCGTGAAGAACGAAGCTTCACTAAAGAGCGGGAATGCCTTGCTCTTGTGGTTCTCGAATTCATAGATCGAGCCGATAATGTCGCCAGTAATTGCCCCGTACATAGCCAGGTCCCTCTCCTAATGACATCCGACCATTGAATATGACACTGGAAGGATACTGGCTATGCATGACAGATTTGGTCACGCCAACGCACTAGGCGGCAATAGTGACCAAAATGGACGCAGTGATATCGGAGGTTGGTCAGCGGAGGAACGCCGATGTCCAACGTCATATATCTAAAGACCCATACACCTCGCTCTGCGGGAGTGGAAGATACCCCCTCGATCGTTGCGGTGATCCAGGCGCTGGATTATTTCGCCAAGGACATCCGTGCCGCTGGGTATGGGTTGGCGGCGGATCTCGTGTTGATGGCCGCAGAGGAAATCATCGACGCCTCAACCCACACTTACCCGATGCCTGAGCTATTTCATGACGACAGCGGGGAAAGATGAGCTGCAAATCGATGCGGCGTAGCCGCCTTGCCGGGTACGATGATGTCAACGATGCCGACCGCTCCGCGCACGATCCAGTCATGCCAGCCCATCTTCCGCCTAGGCCAGAATATCGCTATTCTCGGGTTAATTAGGAGCGGGTGGGTCATCTTTCTGAGAAATGTCGGAATAGTATAATTTGGAAAACGCTTCTCCATTTGCATCGAGGGATAGATGACTGCCTTTCTAATGACATGGACTGAAAAGGGGTGGCCACATGAAAACATCCTAAGGATGTTACAGACCATAGCCAGCACAGGGAGCGTAGATGAGCCATGGCGAATAAAAGCCCATAGGCGAGCCAAAATTGGCGATCGAGTTTGGGTTCTCAAGCAAGGCGCAGGACCAAAAGGAATTTTTGGAATTGGAGAGATTTCAGGCATTCCATTTCGGTCCACTGAAAATGGGCTGGACAGATGGAGGGTGCCAGTACGCATCAATAGGCTGGTCGATCCAAGAAAGCATATACTGATTGGGGAGCCTGAGCTTAGTCGCATTCTCGAGAACAAAGTTAGAGCTCAGGCCTCAGGCGAACCAATCTCAGAGAGTCAGGATGCTGCGTTATACGCCGCGTTCCAATTTCAGGCAGAGGCCAAATTCGGAGGCAGTCCTCCTGCAATGTGGTGGAGCGGGGCACCTAATTTAGATCAACTTGAAGAAAAGGTTGCGCGGGATTTCAATCCGACGAACATCAAAGATGCCAGAGAAAAGGTTCTGGCATCCATTGTTCGGCGACGTGGGCAGAAAGCTTTCCGGAACACCTTGCTAGTTGCCTATGAGGGCAAGTGCGCCATAACTAACTGCCAAATCCCAGAATTGCTCGATGCCGCGCACATCCATCCCTATAAAGGGGAGGAAACGAACGACGTCCGGAACGGCATCCTCCTCAGGACTGACCTGCACACACTTTTTGACCTCGGATTGATTGCGATCGACACTGCTTCGTGGTCAGTGGTCATTGCGAAGCGACTAGCGGAAACGAACTACGGTCAATTCGAAGGCAGGAAGTTTCGTCGCCCAAAGGAATTTAGCAAGCAACCAAGCATCGAGGCTCTAAATCAGCACCGCACCGAGACGAGACTTTAAGGAGTTGGCTTGTCCTCCTAGGCATCTTCGCCTCCTTGACGCCTAAGTACTATGCGCTAGTGGCGTCACTGCCCGCCTTCACAGAGCCCTCCCCGCGGATCAGATCTTCTCGACCATTCCTCGAGTAGAGCCCTCCACTGACCTTTATCACGCTTCCAAACTGCGAGCCGGATAGGGGTTGGAATGATGGACCAGTAAGCCGCCAAAGCTGCCCTAGACTTATACCATTCCTCATCACGGGGACCTTCTGGCTCAAGCCAAGTTCCAAGACGACCAAGCAACCGCCCCTCTGGCAAAATCTGATTGCCGTCGCAATCCCAGCAGCCAAATTGTCGGTCCCATCGCCCCCATATGCGCTTTTGGCCATCAGTAAGCACCTCGATGAGAACCTCATCGGTCAGGTGCCATGATGGTGTTGGCGCGGGCTTCGTGGACATCAGCTTTTCCATGTCTGGCACTATAGCAGAGAACCTGAGTCAGAATCGGTCACCATATGTTCTCATGCGGCTTGATCCATTTGCTGCATTCAGTCAGACTGCCTGACAGATTTGGTCACCAATGTTCCGAGGCTCCCATGAGATATGAGAAAGCCGATAATCTCCTGCAACTGGCCATGGAGATGCAAGCCGCTCGAGGCGGGCTTTCTCTCTCAGACATCGAAGGCAAGTTTAACGTGGGGCGGCGCACAGCCATGCGCATGCGCGACGCCTTGTTGCGAAATTTTCCCCAGGCCGAGGAGGTAGAGACAGGGGACCGCACAAAGCGGTGGCGCATTCCCCCGGGAACTCTCGATCGGTTGATTGCATTTACAGCTGAGGAACTCGCTGCGCTTGAGGCGGCGTCGCGCTTATTGGAGCGGGACAATCGCGAAGGTGAGGCCGCCGAACTTGCAACCCTGTCCGCCAAACTGCGTGCATTAATGAAGCCAGATATTGCCCGCCGAGTAGAGCCTGATCTCGAGGTCCTGCTAGAGGCGGAGGGCCTTGCGGCGCGGCCGGGGCCTAGGCCTAGGATACGAATTGAGGTCGTTGAAGATATCCGGCAAGCCATCATGACTTGCAGCAAGATCCGCATCCAATACCGAAACCGCCGCACAAAAAAGGTTAATGAGCGCCTGGTTCATCCTTACGGCTTCCTCCATGGCCATAGGAACTACCTAGTTGGTTGGCATGAGAACCCCAAGGCAAACGATTTTGCCCTGTTCGCCCTGCCTCACATTGAGAAGGTTGAAATCTCCTCAGAGCCCTTCACTCGTGATCCTGCCTTCGAAATTGATGAATTTGCGTCTCGATCGTTTGGCCTCTTCCAGGGTGAGGCGATCGATACGACATGGAGGTTTTCACCAGAAGCCGCCGATGATGCTGCCGAATTCATTTTCCATCCTGCTCAGCAATTGGAGCGGCAGCAAGATGGCTCTCTGATTGTGAAGTTTCGCGCCGCCGGTGATCTCGAGATGGCTTGGCACCTTTACACCTGGGGAAGCCAGGTTGAGGTGTTAGAGCCAAAGAGTCTTGCTGATTTGGTTGAGCAGCACAGGGTCTCCTGGCCGGCGCTACCCTAATATGTCCAAAATGGTCACCTGACCATGCGACACTTTTGGGATGATGCTTTCAACGCCAAATCAAACCAAGCCCAACTCCACCACCGCGATCGAGGCTGCGGCACTCGAGCTAGTTCATCGTTATGGCGAGGGTGCGATTAGGGAGGCTTCTCGCCGAGCAAATGAATTTTCCAGTGATGGCCTATGGGTTGAACACGACCTCGCACTCCGGCTGCTGACGGCGGTCGAAAATTTATTGTGGAGGCGGTGATGGGAGAAGTTACCGCAATTAGTCGGGCTTGGCAGAGAATGCTTTCAGGGCGCCGACTGGATATTCTTTCCCCATCCCCCCTCGACATCGAAATCGAAGATATCGCGCTCGGATTGTCCCGAATTTCGCGTTGGAACGGTCAGACCATTGGTGAACATGGCTACTCGGTCGCGCAGCACAGCATCTTGGTAGCCGAGCTTGTCGCGTATGACAGCCCGAAATTGCCCGCGAAAGGTGTGCTTGCTGCGCTGCTGCACGATGCCCCGGAATACGTCACTGCCGATCTTGTTACACCATTCAAGTCCGCAGTTGGGGATGCCTATAGGGCCCTGGAAGAGCGCGTGGCAAAGGCTGTACACCTAGCCTTCAAATTGCCACCGACCCTTCCATCACCTTGGGCAGACGCCATCAACGCGGCAGATAAGCTTGCTGCATGTATTGAAGCGACCCGGCTGGCTGGATTTTCAGAATCCGAAGCGAAGCAGATCACGGGGGTTCGTCGTCAGCTGCCGAGCATCAGTCTTGAACCCTGGGCCAGCAAGGACGCGAGACGCCATTTCATCAAGGTATACGATGATCTCGTGAGTGGCGGAGAGAAGTGTCTCCAGAAATGGCGCGGAAAACAACTATCATGCAAATTCAATGACGCGTGAAAACGGAGGGAAAAATGAAATTACAATATGATGACTCCGAAATAGACGCGTTCGTATGGAAATTTATATCGGCAAGCAACAGCTCAGAAGACTTTAGGCTTTACCTTAAACAATTTGCGGCGCCCGCCCACAAGGACGAGGCTACACTCAAAATTAAAGCGCTGACCGACGATGCCTCAGGTGGCCAGCTTTTTTTTGCCGAGGCGATAAGGGAGCTTGAAAAACTTGCTCAGTCCGGCAATGTCCAGGCCCAATTTCACCTGGCAAAGGCGTATTCAATTGGAAGTGGAATTGAGAAAGACACGGATCAAACGTTGAGGTGGTATCAGCTCGCTGCCCTGCAAGGAGACATCAGGAGCAAGCATAACCTTGCTATGATGTATCTGTACGGAGATGGCGCGGCAAAGGACCTGCCAAAAGCACGGGGCCTGCTGGAAAGCACGGCCGGAATGGGTTCCCCTGAATCAAAATGCTACTTCGGCATGATGAATGTCCGCGGGGATGGCGGCGAAAAGAACGTCATGTATGGCATGGAAATGCTTGCCAATGCCTACGAGGATGGGGTGGCTGAAGCCGCATACTTCCTCGGAAGGATTCTGCTGGACGGCTATGACGTTATGGCCAACAACGATGAGGGCATGAACTGGCTCCGTCGAGCAGCCACTATGGGCGATCTTGACGCCCAGCTTGAACTCGGAAAGAGGCTCAGAGCCGGGCGTGGATGCACACTCAATCCCCATCAGGCCGTTGAGTGGTTTCTCGAGGCCGCTGAGCAAGGAAGCGCCGAGGCACAATCTTATCTGGGTGTCATGTATTTGGAAGCTGAGGGAGTGCCAAAGGACGGCGCTGAATCAGTCAGGTGGTTAAAATGTGCCTCGGAGAAAGGCGACCCCATCGCTCAGTACAATCTTGGGTTAGTATTTGTGCGGGGGAAGGAGGCGCCGAAGAATTTTGCAGAGGCCGTCAAATGGTTCAGACGTGCAGCTGAGGGCGGCTTCGCAGTCGCACAGCATAGGATGGCTGAGATATCTCACTTCGGTTGGTATGATGTCCCCAAGGACATGGATGCGGCACTGGCCTGGTACAATAAAGCTGCTCGTCAAGGGGAGCCTGAGGCGCAACTTGGCCTCGGAATCTATCTGAGTGGCTGTGAGGCCCCTGCAGATCGTGAAGCTGCCTTCAAATGGATTCGCTTGTCTTCGATCCAGGGAAATCCAAGGGCAACCGCAATCCTGGGCGATTTTTATCGGCGGGGCTTGACCGCTCAGCCGGATAACAAGAAGGCCATGGAGCTATACAAGAAATCGGCCATGGCCGGTTGCTCACTTGGCCAAGCCTACCTGGGCCAAGCCTATCTGTTTGGTGAAATCATTGAACCCGACTACAGCGAGGCAGCACATTGGATAAGCATGGCCGCAGAACAAGGCGAGGCTCGTTCGGCCTACCTAATCGGAATAATGTTTCTGCGCGGCTACGGGGTCGAGCGCGATGCGAAGGCTGCCATGGAATGGTTCAAGACGGCCGCTGATCGTGGTGAAGTGATCGCCAAGCATCACATCGGGTTGCTATATTACGCTGGTGACGGAATTGATCGAAACATCGATGAAGCGGAAAAGTGGATTAATGAGGCCGCAGATGAAGGTTGTGGGGAAGCGCGAGAGTGGCTTTCAAAGCACACAGCCAAGTCAACGCAGGAATCAGAGTGCGCTTAAATTTTAGTAAACATAATCAATAAAATTTCTAATGCTTTCGCGCATTACGGCTAGCCAGCAATATCCCAATATACACAACTTAAATAATAATGCTGAAACATATAAGGTCACGCAGATAGAAATGCATTATTAATCTTTCGCTATTTCTAATAAAATATGCATGAAGTGGAGACACGCTCCAATCAATTCTTATTTTATTAACAATAAGCAGGTTCGGAGATCGCCGTGGAGCTACTGCCATCTTGGACGAAAGCAGGATCGTGGACGCTGGGCCGCGATCCGCTTGGCATGCAGGCGACATCGGTGAGGATGTACCGCACCCTTGTTCCTGGCCTGACGAACGTGACCAATCGGCTCCGATATTATTCGTTCTATTGCTGGGTGATCCAACACTACGAGGAGACGGAACACTCTGGCGATGAGGCCAAGTGGCGTATCTTCATTCGACGCGCAGAGGCGCTCTATGCTTTGGCTTGCAATATAGTAGACCCCCAGCAAAGCGATGGGTTGGCCGGGGGGCTCTGGGCCGGCGCCTTCCGACAGGCGCTACCGAACGACACGATCGATCTGCGGCCACATACCGATCAGCCCGGACAGAGCGGTCAATACCTGAAAGCCACACGAGGAAATTTCGGCCAGTTCTACATTGCCAGCATGACGGAAGTCGAGTTGCTGACACCGTCCACACGTATCCCGATAGTCAGCAATCAGCTAGGACGGGACATGGCAAGCGCCTTCGCTGAATCCGTTGGCAAGACCACCGCACTGATCTCAAACGCAATAAGAACAGGCACTGTTACTCCAGCAGAACTCGCGGAGATCGGCGACGCGGCTCATCCGTCACGCATACCGGCTGATTCAAAAGAAATGGCCATGCTTCGCAATTACCTGCTAGCAACGAACGAACTTGGGGGTAGCGGAAGTGCACGGCGATCTTCGGCATGGCTACTTCTCGACCTCTTGCGCCTAGGCGTTTCTGCGGAAGACGAAACTGGCGTTCGCAAAGCCTTCTATAATCGGCATGGGCCAGACGGATCACCCTATCGAGTAACTGGACTCACCATAGATCGATGGATGGCGTTTCAGGCTAACGAACTATGTCACATCGCCTTCGAGGCGATTTTGAATGGGCTGCTGACCGAGCTGCAGAAATATCCGCTAGGCTTGGAGCCAAATTTGCTCATCACAAAGCTGCTGGCACCACTGTTGGCAAAACTAGGCACCTCAGGCCGATCCTGGCGCGATTGGTCGGCTGAAATTGGTGAGGAATTCATCGGATCCGAGGAGGCTCTGGCTGAGCCAATTCTCTCAACACTGCGTGACGTCAAATTGGCGTCAAACCAGGATGGGCTATCGAGCGCACTTCAACTGATTGCGGCCCTTTGGCACCGTTGGGGTGGAGAGGACACCTCGGTTCGCACGATGATTGAAGGCTATGCCGGAAGGGGTGGGAGGTCTCTATCTGGTGTTTTGCGCACTTTAGATGCACAAGCCTCAAACACTGTCGAAGACGCGCTAATGCAGACGATTCGTCGTCATCTGATCGCCGATCACCTCACGATTGCCGGAAGAAAACTCGCCGCATCTGGCACTTTTACATATCACTTCACCCTGTCCGATGGGGTCGTATCGGATGGACGGGTGACAAATTACGCCTACACAAATCCTCGCATAAAGAATCTCATTCGGTTTCTTCGAGATGCGAATCTTTACGACGGGTCTACCGTTACAAAATCTGGAACGAGGTTCTTGAGTGAAAACCAGCCTGTTTAAGGATCTTGCTCGCTCCGGCTGGCACTCATCAATCATAACGACATACTCGGTCGATCCCGCATTCTATGATGGATCGATCGAATACCGACTTCGTACATACGGCTGCGAGAACAACATTATGTTGGCGGATGCCGTTATGTTAAAGCGCGCACTAAGTGCAACTCCGGAAGCATTTAGGAACGCCGGGCGCCGCTATGCGCTCGTTCCCATCCAGGTTTCGGGTTGCTTCCATCCCAAAGTTCATCTGCGCCTCGGTACGGATCGAGCGCGCCTCATAATCGGATCCGCGAACGCGACGGCTGCTGGGTGGGGAAGCAACCAAGAGATCTTTACGGCCATAGACTGGTCGCGTCGAGGTGAGGACCCCACGACGACCGTGACTGGCCCGCTCATCCGAAAGGCCTATGACTATCTCGAGTCCTGGCTTGCGGCCATACCTGGTGATGCCATGGATTTTAAGTTGCATCTCCATCGCAGAGATTCTCCTTGGCTCGGCGAACTGCGATCCAATTCCGATCCGATCGAGTTGCCGGACGGGTCGGCAATTGATCTTTTTTGCGAGAGGGGGGACGGAACACCGGGAATTTTGAATCGCTTGTCGGCGCTGACCGCTGGCGAAATGGCTAAGCGATTGGTTGTGATTTCACCATATTGGGATAACGATCTGTCTGCGCTTCAAGAGCTTCGGCGCGCCCTGAACCATTGTCCGACCATCATCGCGTTGAATCCTGCCAAGAACGAATTCCCGATCGACGCCATCGACGCCGATGATCCCGCGAAGTTTTCTGCTGTTCATGATGATGAAGATGCGCATCGTTTTCTTCACGCAAAGGTTATTCTGATCGAGACCGACGTGGCGGACCACTTGCTATTCGGGAGCGCCAACTGTTCAGATGAGGCACTGGGCAGCGTGACTAAATCCGCCCGAAATGCCGAGGTCTCCGTGTATCGGCGTTTTCCGCCGGGGCGTGGAATGGATTTGCTTGGACTAGACCTGGGCAACGTAATTGATCGCCGCGACATCCGGCGCCCAGCACCTGATTCCAAGATGTTCGAGGCCGGCCACTCCGCCGTGCCCGCCGGCACGATTGAGGCAGTGGAGCGATCCTTCACTTGGTGGCCCCCTAAAGGGAAGGATGCCGCTGGCGCGAGCATCCTTTTGACCGGAAGTGCGCTCCCGGTGAACCCGGTAGGCAATGGCCAGCATCGGGTGCTTCTGCCATTCGACCCTGTATTTCCAGTGATTGTTCGTGTGCAATTTGGTGATGGTCGGGTGAGTGACCCCATCGTGGTCCACGATGAAACAGCCCTGAGGTTGGCGTCGCCGGGCGTCACTGATCGGAGACTCAGAACGGCTTTTAATCGTGTGCTCGCGGGCGAAGAGGACATCATCGATCTTGCCCTTCAGGCCCATCTCCTTTTTGCGCTGGATGATAGTGCGCCGACCAGACAGGGGCATGCGACCGAGCGGGCTGAGCACGCATCGTCAGCCGCCGAGCCAAGGGAGTATGAGACGCCCGACGAATTTAGGCGTGCCGTGGCTCGGCGTCCCGGCACCGGCGAGAGTGGCCGCTTCAGCCTTGAGGATCCTGGCCTGCTTGATCTGTTGGCGATCATCCTGCGGGGCGTGACCGACGTTGGCGGTAAGGAGGCGCGGAAGAAGCGCGACGAGGAAGAAGATCGCGATCTCCACGCTGGCGAGACTGAGGATGGCGATGAAATTAATGAAGTAGCCCCCGAGGAAGCCGCCGGTCAGCCTAACGAAAACACTGGACCAAGCGCCACAACGGCTGAGGAACGTGTCTTCACTCCTGCCGACATTGAACGGCGAAGAAGGCAACTGCTTAAGGCGATGGCCGCCTTCGAGAAGATGCTCCGTTATCTAGCCGAGCATCCCCAGTCGGTCTCGAACCGCCTTACAGCTCAGACGGCTTTCATGCTCAATCTGATGCTTTTTGCCTGTACGAAGAAGCACCGAAAGGCAGATGGCGGTTCAGCTAGGCTCATGGCATTAGCTCCCGGCTCGACGGGAGATCGCGAACTGACCTTCGCTGTTCGGGCAGGCCGCCTTTTGCAGCAAATCTGGGTAGGGGGGCGCGATGGTGCTCTGGTCGATCACCTGCAGATCGATCCTCGCTATTCGTCGATGCCCGACGACGTCTTCTTTCTGATTGCCATGTCACGCTGGGCGATCGCTAGGGCATTCTTGGCAGCATCGGCCACCTCCCTTTCAACGGCTCTCCAAGCCTCGGCTGTGAAGATTTACCGGTCAACCCTTCGATACGGTCCGGTGGACGCAGATGCTGAACAGAGTTTTATTGAACGTCTGGACGCCAGCCTCGACTTCAAGCCAGACGAAACTGGCAAGCTGATCGAACATTGCCGACAATTTGCAGCTGCCGTTGGTTCGCGATAGACGCGCCTGAAAAGGCTGGGCCGAAAAATTTGCTTTCAATTGCATGCACCCGTGCCGAACGCGCACTGACGAGTGACCAGTTTGGTCATCAATCGCCCCGATGATATTGAAAACCGGAGATGATGATGGATCACAGCGCGGCGGCATTGCGGCATTTCTGGCGCATGACCATGGACAGGAATACCAATGAGACGCTTCAACGACGATCTGCTCCTCTCCTCCGGTGACCTGACCACTTTCCTGGGCTGCCGCCATGCCAGCGCGCTGGATTACCGCGCCCTGGACGAGAACCTGGAGACTGCTGCGCCGGACGCAACGCTGGAGTTCCTACAGCAGAAGGGCATCGCCCACGAGCAGGCGTATCTGGCCAAGCTGAAAAACGAAGGCCGTCTTGTGGCAATCATTTCCGATCACGCCAAGCTGCCGGAACGGGTCCAGATGACCCTGGAAGCCATGCGCCGGGGCGACGAGGTAATCTACCAAGCGGCGCTGCACGACGGATGCTGGCATGGATTTGCGGACTTCCTGGAACGGTCCCCTGTGCCGTCGGCACTGGGCGGCTGGTCCTATGACGTCGCTGACACCAAACTCAGTACAAGCATGTCGGCCAAGTATGCCGTTCAGCTTTCCATCTACAGCAACCTGATCGCTGCAGTGCAGGGCCGCGCCCCGACCCGCATGTCAATCTGCCTGGGCAACGGCAACATCGAGACACTGCGACCAGGAGATTATGTCCACTATATTGGCCACGCCCAACGCCGCCTAGAGGCATTCCTAGCTGATAACGCAGATCGCGGCGCAACCTTGGCCGAGCCCTGTGCCCATTGCGGCATGTGCCAGTGGCGAGATCGCTGCAAGGCCGAGTGGGTGGCAACCGACCACCTCTCCCTGGTGGCCAACATCCGTTCGACCCAGCGAGAGAAGCTCCTAGTGGCCGGGGTGAACACGGTGACCGAGTTGGCCGAGTTTCCCGACGACCAGTGTGTGCCCGGTATGAACCCTGACATCCTGAGACGACTGAGGGCACAGGCTCGACTGCAGGTGGCCGTGCGCGGCAACGACCAGCATCTTTACGAGTTGCTCCCCGCTCCTGCTGGCCGCGGCTTCGCTCGCATGCCTCGACCCGCTGAAGTTGATCTGTTCTTCGACATGGAGGGCGATCCGCTTTACCCTGGAGGGTTGGAATACCTGTTCGGTGTCCACGTTGGGCACCCGGAAACCGGTAAGTTCCTGGCGTTCTGGGGGCATGACCGCGCGGGCGAGAAGAAGGCCCTGGAGGACTTCCTGGATTTCGTCACCGAGCATTTGGCCCAGCACCCAGACGCACACATCTACCACTACAATCACTATGAAATTACGGCCGTCCGTCGGCTGGCCATGGCCCATGCTACCCGGGAGGCCGTGGTCGATGACCTGCTCCGGCACCAAAAGTTTGTCGACCTGCTCAAGGTGGTCCGCGAAGGGCTCCTTGTCAGTGAGCCACGCTATAGCCTGAAGAACATCGAGCACTTCTACATGGGGAAGCGCGATGGCGATGTGGCGACGGCGGCTGACAGCATTGTCGCCTACGAAAAATGGCGTGCCACCCCGGACCAGCAGACCCTCGATGACATCGAGCATTATAACGCCATCGATTGCCGTTCTACTGCATTGCTGCGCGACTGGCTGCTGTCCATTCGCCCGGCCGAGACGACGTGGTTTGACCCTGCCGATGTCGCCCCTGATGAGGAGACGCTGGCCCGGCAGGCCGAGGCGGAAACTGAACGGCTGGCTATCGAAGCCCGGTTGCTGACCGACGTGTCTGAAGTCGAGCGGCCGTTCCGTCAGTTGGTCGCCGACCTAGTCGAATTCCACCGCCGAGAAGCCAAGCCAGGCTGGTGGGCGCTGTTCGACCGTCAGGACCGCGAAGAGAACGAACTAATCGACGACACTGAGTGCCTGGGCGGCCTGCGCTTGCAGGACGAGCCGGTGAAGGAGAAGCAGTCGCTGGTCCACACCTACCATTTCCCACCCCAGGAGACGAAGCTGCGCAAAGGAGGCAAGCCGCTTGCCGTCGATACACTGGAGCGGGTCGGAACTGTCGAGCGCCTGGACATGGACAGGGGTGTCTTGGTGCTGAAGCGGGCCGTCAGAAAGGGCCCGCTGCCTCAGACGCTCAACATCGGCCCTGAAAGCCCTATCGCAAACAAGGTCCTGCGCGGAGCCATCAGGAGATTTGCCGACAGCGTCGCTGACGGCAGTGGCAAGTTCCTCGCCGTCGAACGCATCCTGCGTCGCGCCCCCCCGTACCTGACAGACTATGCTCCCGGTCAGCCACTGGTCGTCGAGGGACAGGGTCTGGTCGATGCGGCCATAACTGCCGTGGGCGCAATGGACAACAGTCACCTGTTCATCCAGGGGCCGCCCGGCACAGGCAAGACCTATACCTCAAGCCATGTCATCGTGGAGATGATGCGCCGGGGCAAGACAATTGGCGTTGCCTCCAACTCCCACAAAGCCATCAACAACCTCCTGGCTGGGATCGAGAAAGCTGCCAAGGAACGCGGTTTCATCTTCAGCGGCATCAAGAAGTCGACCGACGAAGAGAACGCCTTCGGCGGCAGCATGATCCGGGATGTCTATGACAACGCCGAGGTGCTGACCGGCACTCAGCTAATCGCCGGAACGGCCTGGATGTTCGCCCGCGAGGAGTTCGAGCAAACTATCGACTACCTGTTCATCGACGAAGCTGGTCAGGTGGCGTTAGGGCACTTGGTCGCAATGGGTACGGCCGCGCGCAACATCGTTCTGGTCGGTGACCAGCAGCAACTTGGGCAGCCGGTCCAAGGTGTCCATCCCGGTGAATCTGGCGCCAATGCCCTGGACCACTTGCTCCAGGGGGCCGCAACTGTGCCACCAGACCGCGGCATCTTTCTGGACGTTAGCTGGCGCATGCACCCTGCCGTTTGCAGATGGATTTCTGACGCCATCTACGAAGGGCGCCTGCACAGCCATCCTTCGACAGCACAGCAGGCATTGCTGCTGGACAACAGTGCTCATGCGGTACTGGCATCTGCCGGGCTTCGTTTCCTCCCTATCGACCATGTCGGCCGCAGCCAGCGTTGCCCCGAGGAAGCGGAGACCATCAAGGCCATCTGGCACAACCTATTGGGCCAGCGGTGGCGAGACCGCCATGGCGTCGAGCGCTCCATCACCCCCGAGGACGTGCTCGTCGTGGCGCCCTACAACGTGCAGGTCAACACCATCCGGGACGCTTTGCCCGATGGCGCCCGGGTCGGTACAGTCGACAAGTTCCAGGGCCAGGAAGCCGTCGTCGCAATCGTCTCGATGACGACCTCGAGTGGCGATGACTTGCCGCGAGACATCGAGTTCCTATTCAGTCGGAACCGCCTGAACGTTGCTGTCTCGCGAGCCCAGTGTCTGGCCATCGTGGTGGCCAGTCCCAGACTGCTCGAGGTTACCTGTGGCAGCGTCAGGGATATGAGGCTGGTTGATACCCTTTGCCATGCGTACCAATGGGGTATCGGTCAGTAACAGGATGAGCATGTCAGGCATTCGGGCGTCTATCGGTGACCACCTCACCACCCATCAAATTTCCTTGACCTGAAGAATCGACGTGTGATTCGAAGAGTCCGCCGGATTTCATGGGGGCGGAGGAGCGATGAAGGGTGGGATCGAAGTTATCGCGGAGACGATCTGCGAGGACATGCGTGTGCGGCTTCCCCGGCAGAACAAGAAGCAACGGGAAGGTCTGGCGCTTCTGGCTGCGACGATGCTTGATGTTCGCAGCGCCAACCTGATGGACGTGGCGGCGTCGTTGCCTCGACAGGCCGAGCGGCTGGACATGCGTTACCAATGGATCAGCCGCGTGTTGGGCAACGCGCTGATCGATGTCGACGAGGTGATGGCTCCTTACGTTCGGGACATTCTGGGGCGTCTGGTGGGAGACGGGCGGCGGTTGGTGTTGATCATCGACCAGACCCAGGCGAACGAGGTGCAGCAGGCGGTCGTGGTGGCCGTCCGTGTCGGCGAACGATCTTTGCCCCTGGCGTGGCGGGTCAAGAAGACGCAAGGGGCGATTGGTTTTGCCGAACAGCGCGAAGCCCTTGAGGTCGTGGCGGGGCTGTTGCCCGAGGGCGTGCGTCCGGTGCTGATGGGCGACCGGTTCTACGGCAGCCCCGACCTGATTGCCTGGTGCCGGACGCAGAGCTGGGATTGGCGCTTGCGGCTGAAGCAGGATCTTCTGGTCTTCGAAGACGGCGGCGAAAGCACCTTGGCCGAGTGCTTCGCGCGCGGCGAGCGCATGCTGACCGGCGTCGAGTTGACCGGGAAACGGGTGCCGACCAACGTCGCCATGGTTCATGAAGCGGGCCATCCGGAGCCGTGGATTATTGCCTTGTCCGAAGCCCCGACCGTCCATCGCGCCTTCGATTACGGCCTGCGCTGGGGTATCGAGGCCATGTTCTCCGACTTCAAGACCAGGGGTTTCGGGCTGGAAGACAGCCATATTCAGCGCGCTGACCGGATGGATCGTCTCATCATGGTGATGGCGCTCGCCCTGTTCTGGGCGGTCTCCACTGGGATGTGGGCGGCCGTCCATGCGGCATCACCCGACGAAAAAAAGACAGGCCAAACCAGCCCAAGAACGTCATCCGAAGCATGATGTCGTTCTTCAAGCGCGGCATCCGCCGTATCCAGACTTGCCTTCAGCGCCTATGGGGCCTGCCACCACTCTGGGCCGTTTGGAGAATCTGATGGGTGGTGAGCGGTGACCACGACTTGGGGAAGCCAGCACTCACGGAATCGGCTAACATTCCTTCTGGGATGCTAACCGAGGGGGATGACGGTCGTGGGCCAGGCACTGACATTCGAGGCACTTAAAGCGAAGCAGCGCGAACTGCGGAACGGCTTCCCGACCAATCTAGGATTGCGCGTCCACCGGGCGTTGAGTTGGCTGCTACGGGCTGAAATGTCCGGGGATGATCAAGACGCCAGATTCATCTTCCTGTGGGTGGCCTTCAACGCAGCCTATGCCGAGGACCGAGGTGATGCCGACCTGGCCAGCGAACGCAGCAGCTTTACGGACTATTTCGAGAGGGTCATTGCCCTGGACAGCGGACAACGTATCTATGATGCCATTTGGCGGCGCTTCTCAGGCCCAATCCGTGTCCTATTGGATAACAAGTACGTCTACCAGCCTTTCTGGAGCCATCATAACCAGGTCCCCGGCTTTGATGACTGGGAAGAACGGTTTACCAAGAGCAGGCGGAAACTCAAGAAGGCTGTTGGCGAGCACGATACCAAGGTCATCTTGACGACGCTGTTCGACCGCCTTTATGTGTTGCGCAACCAATTGGTCCATGGGGGCGCCACTTGGAACAGTTCAGTGAACCGAGCCCAAGTGACGGACGGCGCGGCCATTATGGGATTCCTGCTGCCGCTTTTCGCAGACATCATGATGGACAATCCTGGAGAACCTTGGGGAGCGCCGTATTATCCGGTCATTGATTGATCGCGCCCTGTTCAGCAAGCAAATTATCCAAAAATCTGCTACGGCTCCACACCGCTCACTTTCAACTCAGGCTGATCCCATTTCGCGGCGACGGCTTCCCAGCGGTCAATCTTTGCCTGGAACTCTGGATCGTCGAACCGCATGTGGAACGTGTACAACCGATCGACAATCTCCTTCATCAGGTCCCGCATCTGGGAGTCATCAATGTGGGAGACCTCAAGCCAAGGAATTTTACGCCCCTCTGCATCCAGGACGACCACGTCGGAATAGTCCCCCGTCTTCGTGACGGGGACCACGCCGGCATGGATATCCTCCAACTTGGTGTTGCGCACGCACATCATGGCCATGACCTTAGCCAGCCTGGCGGCGACGCGTTCTTCGTCCTCTTTTCTCATGACGGGATGGTAGCAGCCTGTCGGTGGGTTGTATCCCCCCACAAACGATGAAAGCGACCGACCAGGGTTGCCCCCAGTCGGCCGCTTCAGTTCAAAATCCGATCAGTTCTATTTGCCGATTGGCGGTGCCTGCGCCAACAGATTCCGGGTCTGCTCCGAATCCGCAGATCCGCCGAATTCAAAATCGAACGCCGTTCCGAACTTCCCGGCCAGCAGAGTGACGACGGAGATAATGCAGCCTCCGACGGCGGTGTTCCCGTCCACATGGCCAAATACCATGAAGCCGATCCCACCGACGATGCCCAGCCCCGCGGTGATCAGCAGAACGTTGGAGCGGATATTGCTGCGGCCCGCTTTGATGAACTCGGTGTCCCGCGACCGGGCGTCCTGGCGATCCGCCAGCGTTGACGTGAGCGTCGTGATCGCCCCCGTGATCTGAGCCATACGCTCTTCATGGGCAAACGCCTGAGCTTGGTTCCGCAGTTGGTACACCAAGTTGGGATCGGACAGCGCCTCTCGCGCCTTGTCGGGATCATCGGTGCCGGTGATGGATCTGACCGCGCCGGCCAGTTTGTTGACGGCCTTCTCGGCATCGTCGCCAAACAGTCCGGCAATGTCCGGAGCCACATCCAGTGCCACCTTGGCCAGGCCCGCGATGGGATTGGCGGCAATGGCGGCGGCATCACCAAGGACATCCAGAAGGTTCATGGCTAAGCCTCCGTCATTGTGACGCCCAAAGCCGCACAGGCTTGAGCATAGCGGTGTTGGCGGTCTTCGATGCCGATCAGGCCACCATTGATGCGGCGGGTGATCGAGATGACGTCGCCTTGATCGGCAAAGGCATTGAGGTTGTTCCTGCGCCAGAACCATCCTGCTGACCGAGCCGCGAGGACGGGCTGTTCCAGCAATTCCGGCTGGCCGATGAGATCGGCACCAAGGGCAAGGCAGGCCGCCGTGTAATTGGATCGCCCAGTCAACTGGATCAGGCCGCGGCCCCGATAGCGCCAACCGTCGCCACTGGCCTCATCGCCATTGCCCATGCGGTCGGCATAGACCCGAGCCCCAATGCGATCGGGATGGTGAGCGAAGGCCGCCGCCTGGGTGGCATCAAAATGGCGAGGAAAGACCCGCAGCAGAGCCCCGGCGGAATAATTCAGGTTCTCGACCCTGCAAGCGAGGTCGTCGCTCTCATGGGCGATTTGGGCGAGGAATGCCGCCAGCCTGATGGAGCTATCGATCCCCCACTCCGCGCAGGCATGGACAAGGGGAGCTAGAAACAGGTCGAGATCGACCGAGGACGCCCCCGGAATGGAGGCGCGAAGAATTTCGCGGGTCAGCATGGCTGCCGGCTCCTAATTGATGTGAACGCGGGAATCCTCTGCGACGGCGGAGATTTCCACCTGCTCGGCACGGGGGCGAATGGCAATGATGCGGGCGGTCTGCGCCCAAGCCTGGCCGGGACCGAAACTGAAATACGTCCGCTCCTCGGAGCCGCCGGTATAGGGCGTGACGGTCAGGGGATCGAGGACGCGCACCAATGTGGCTTCGCCCGGCACAGCCTGGACCCGGAACGGGCCCGCCAAACCGCCGTCACGGCGGCGAAGGGCAAGGTAGTGAGTGGCCCCGTCTACACAGACCAAGGGCTCGGACAACACCAACACGTCGCCCTGGCAACCAATCACCTCGCCGCCCTGCCCCCAGCGGGGCATGTCGTGGGTGATGGCAACCAGATCGCCGTAGGTGGGGATCATGCCTTCCAATTCGGTGCGGAAGGTGATCAGACGGCGGCGGTAGCGATTGTTGGCGGCAATGTAGAGACCTTCCCGTTGGGCATGTTCCTTGGCGGTGCAGCCGAACAGATTGACCTTGGCCGGATTGTCGCCACTGCTGTCGGCCAGCTTGGCGGTGACCTCATCGGGCTTCCAGGTACGCGATGAGAAATACTCCACCGTCACCGCATCGGCGGTGTCGTCGCCCGGCATGACGTATTTGATCTTGAACGAGCCCTTGACGATGTTGCGCGGCCCGAACATGGCAACCGGGATGGTCTGAGGTTGATCGCGGATGACGCGGATGATGCCGCCCTGCTGGATGGGAATGGCCCGACCGCAGCGGGCGATGCGGGTGAAGGCCTCCCAGACGCTCATGTTGGAATCGAAGACGCCATCGAAGGTGTCGCCGCGGGACAGCCAGACGGCCTCCAGCACAGCCAAGGTTCTGAGGCTGATCCTGCTATCAGCCAGCTTTGCTCCATAATCAGCCTTGCAGGCGTCAGCAAATGCCCAGGCAATGGATCGCGTCGGCTGAGGCTGGGACCAGCCTGTCGTAGCAGACCAAATCGGTAGCTTTCGGGTCACGATGCAGTTGATGAGCCGGCTCGAACGCTGGCTAAGATTATCGGTGGCCCGCATTTTTACCGCCAGCAAGGTGACTGCACCGAAATCCGGCCGGTCAGTCAGGATGGCCCGAAGAGCCCCCCAACGCACCTCATGCCCTGCTCGAGCATCAGTGTCCTTGTTGTCGAGGCGTCTGGATCGGACCTCGTAACGGCCGGCGGCAACCGGATAACGGTAGGACATCCGGATAGCGGTGTTGCTGGCCGCGCTATAGGTTTCCGAAGCCAGCACCGACCATCCGCCGATTGCAATCCCATCACTGTCGATGGGGCAGGTCTCGATTTGCCACTGGGCCGTGCGCGTGGTCAGCGTCCCGCTGTCGTTGGCGTAGTACAGGCCGCGGGGGAAGATGATGTCGACGGCCAGCGCGTTGGCCATGGTATCCACCGGGTTGGCGGCAAAGGGGCCGATATAGCCATCGTCACCGGCCTGCACCAGGTTGGGGGCCACCAGTTCCTGGCCAGCCACTTCAGGCGCAGAAACCACTTCGGTCGGGAACAAGGTGACAGAGCGCCCGGGGGGCACGATCTCGGTCTGCACTTCCTCGAAGGAAGTGATCGGCGTGTCCTCAATGCGGACCTGCTCTATGGCGTACTCGCCCTGACCGATGACATGAAGCTGGTAGAGGAATTGCTCGCCGTTGACGTAATCCTGATAAGGCTCAGCGGCCAGGTCCGGATAGATCATATGGCGGCCATAAATCACCGGGATCGGCTGACCCAGGCGAGCTTGATTGCCTTGGGCCTGCAAGCTGTAGGTTGGACTGGGCGCCGGTGTGCTGCCACTGCCGCCCCAGTTGAGGGACGGCATTGAGGGTTTGGGAGCCGGGATTACGGTATTGACCAGTACCGAACCGACCATGGCGATGGCAGCGGTGGCCATGGCGGCTGCGGTCCCGGCCTCGGCAAAGCCCATGGCCACGGCTGCCACTGGGCCCAGGTAGATGGACGCCACCAGGACGGCAATGGTCAGGATGGTGCTGAGTGGGTTCTTGCCACCGCCACCGCCACCCCCGCCACCCAATGGCCAGCGAATGATGGAGATGATCTCGTCTTCACCGATCACCCGGACGGCAAATATCTCTGCTGCGACCACATTCCCGTTGATCCGGATCTCGGGGCCGTCTGCCCAGCGGTCGGGATCAATGCCACAATCCAGCAGCAATTCCCCAACCGTCACCCCGGCAACAATTGCATGGACGCTGCGACTGGCCACCGGTTCAAACGGGTTGGCGATGATGATGACGGAGGCGGTCATGTGTCACCGATGAACCGGTAATGGCCTTCGATGGCCCAGCCATTGAGCCGAAGGGCGTCAGGGTGCTGGAAAATCACCCCGGAACCCTGGCTGCAATGCAGAACCCCGCCGCCATCCACGTCGAGCCAGACCCCGACATGGATGGGATGGCGTGACTGACGTAGTAGGACGCAGTCACCCTCCATGGGATCAAGTGCCTTGGGCCAGCGTTGCCGCTCGGGGTGATCACGGAAGATCCGCCCCATCGCCAGAAGGTCTTCTGGGTTGCCAATCTCGGGCAATTCCCGGCCATACTGGTTCCGTTGAACGGTGCGGACGAATTCCCAGCAATTGAACGTGTCTGGCCCTCTGCCATGGACAGACCACGGCAGGCCAATGAGGGCGGTGGCCCAATGCATTGGTCGTGCTCCTAACGTGCCAAGCCAGGAAACCGCTTGGCGGTATAGGTGATGGAGGGGAATGCCTTGTTGCCGACATCCAACATGCGGGCGCGGCCAGTGACGCGCAGTGTGTCGGCCTCGACCTCGGCGAGTGTCAGGGTGATGGGCGGGTCCATGTGCGGCCCCTCCAGATCGGTCGAGAGGAAGGGTCGATAGATAATGTCGATCTTGTCCTGGCTGATGGCTGCGGCCTCCAGGGCATCGACGATCTCCTGGCCGACATTGTCCATGGTGACGGTGATCTCCGGCACCGGCGCGGTATCCACCGGAGGCAGGTCGAGATCAAAGGCCAGCGCGATGAAAGTAACCTTCTGGCCACCGCCTCGTGGCGCCCCGGCTTCCAGGCGGGCGGTGAGATCTGCATGGTCCCGCACCACCCGGATCGGCTCGCTGAAAGTTGGGTGCCAGATTTCCAGGGTGTGCAGGATCACCGTATTGGTCGGCGCAGCGGCAAAGGCCTCGCGCAATGCCTGGGAAAGAGCAGGATCAGGCATTGCCGTCATCCCCGCAGCGGGGCGCCGGGAAAGGACAGAAGGTCCGCGCCTCAAGCAGTTTGCGCATCTCGTGGACGACCTCGGAAAGGCCCTCCACGGCAGAACGCAAGGCTTCCGTCTGGCGTGCCTGCTCCTCCACCACATGGGCGAAGGCATTGACCGGAACCCCGGAATCCAAGGGTTCCGGCTGTTGGCGGTTATGTGCCCAGGCCCATGCGATAATGGCGACCACCAAGACCGTCGCCGCAATGGCGGTCATCTGCACCATGGGAGCCGCCTGGCCCCAGGCCCCGACGTACTGAGTAGCTACGCCGGCCCATACGTCGGGTGACTGTTCCAGCGCCATGGCCGATTACTCCAAGACGATGCCGACTTTGGCCGCTTCTGTGGTCAGATCGGCAGTCCCCTTCCAGCGGAAGAAGTACGGGGCCGTGGCCAGCACATGGCGGAGCTCCGCAACGTCCGTGACTGGGGCAAAGCCAATCTCCGCAGGCTGTTCCGGGATCTCCTCGTCATCAGGAATGGCGAAGTAGTGCTTACCGCTGCACTGGCCGAGGGATTCGTATTGCGCAGCCGGTTCCCAGTTGAGGCCGTTTGCGGGGGTGTAGGCATAGACCTTCATGATGATTTCCTCCGATCAGAACCGCACGCGCAGGGGGGCATTGGAACTCTGGTTCTCAGGAAGGCCGAGCGAGAAGGTGTTGCTCGGCCCCCATGAGAAGACGGTGCCGTCCATGGCCAGCGCCATGGCCTGGGGCTCGCCGTCGTTGCCTTGATGGAAACCGGACACGGCGATGCGGCGGATCTTGCCGTGGTAGCGATTGGGGAAGCCCACCATGCGGAAGGACATTTGCGGGTTGGGAATATTAGGGCCGGCAATGAAGCTGGTACCGTAGCCCACGGTCATGACGTAGCCGTTGACGCGGGCGATGCGATCGGCAGCCGTGGCATGACGCAGCAGGACGATATTGTCGTAGATGTAGGTGGCGTTGATCCCTGTGGTGGGCGAAATCACCTGGGACACATGGGTGACATTGGGCACCAAGGTGGGCGCGACACGGTTGGCGGTATCGCCCAGGCCGAGTTTGCCGTTGGTGTTGGCGCCCCAGGACCAGAAAGAGCCGTCCTTGGTCATAGCAAAGGAGGAGCCGAACATCCCGCAGACGGCCCAGATATCGATCACCTTGGTGGCATCGGTCAGGCCCAGCATGGTGACGAGGATCGGCGTTGCCCGGTTGGTCGACGAATTGTCGCCCAACTGGCCATAGCCGTTGTAGCCCATGCCGTAGAGTTTGCCGTCGGCGCGCAGCACCAGGGTCCAACCGTAGCCGGAGAAGGAACCGCCCATGGCCACCTTGACCACCGGACCGCCAACATCGACCAGAACCGGGATCGTCTTGTTGGAGGTGGTGCCGTCGCCGATCTGGCCCGAGCCGTTGTAGCCGCAGAGATAGAGCTTGTTGTCGGTGGTGATGAAGGCGACATGGCCGTAGGACCCGCCGCCAGCGATGACGGCGCGGACATTGCGATTGAACATGCCGATTTTGGTCGGGACCGCCCGGTTGTTGGTGTCACCCAATCCCAGTTGCCCGTAGCCGTTATAGCCCCAGGCATAAACATCGCCATTGTCCATCAGGGCGTAGATGGCCTCGGCATCACCAGGGCCTCCGGGAGTATGGCTGCAAGCAAGGTAGCGGACATTGCCGGCACCGGCCGGGAACGCGATCTTCTGGAAGAAGGCCTTGGATGAGGTGGTGCCGTCACCTTGCTGGCCGTGGGCACCATAGCCTGAGCAATAGACTGAGCCGTCGTCGGTCACGAAACCGGTCCAACCGTAGGTACAGAGTACCTGTTTGATCTTGCCGGGGGTGGTCTCGGTAACGAGATGGCCTTCGGTGTTGGTGCGATACAGGCCCGGCAGAACGGTCGGCCAAGGATTGCCGGTGGGGTCGCCATTGCGGCCGCTATTGGCATTGCCGGCGATGAACGCCGTGCCTTCAGTGAAGATGCCGGCGTAGCCGCGATAGGCAGAGGTCATCCCTGCAGCAAAATCGGCATCGTAGATCCCCTGACCAACGTGGTTGGGGAAATTGACCGCATCGGTGATCAGGCCCGCCAGCGCCGTCGGACCGGAGCCCACGACCGTGTCGCTATCATCACGAGCGATGTAGTCGTTCATCAGGTACTTCACGCGGGAACTGGGGCGGCCGTCTGACCAGCGCCATAGCGGATCAAGGCCATCGTCCGTGACCGACAGGATCTGGCGAGGCTGGCCCAGCGGAACGCGCACATTGCCGGCGGCACCACGGGCAAAAAGATCGCCACGGGTGGTCAGCGGGGAGGTCGCCGCCGCCGCCAGACCCTGCAGATCGATCACGAAATCGACGATGCCGCCATCGCAGAACAACCAGCCACGCTTGGTGGGAGCGATTTCCGCGTAGGTGGTTTGGCTCGGAGTCTTGATCCTCACCGGCACCGACAATTCGTTATCGATCACCGCAGCCCATCCACGGGCCGGCGTCACGACATTAACGAACGGTGCCGTGTAAGAGCCCTGGTCGGGGCGGAGCACCAGGATGTCGCGGGCCACCTGATCTTCAGCCAGGGTGATGGTGGCGGTGCCTGGGGAGGCGACGATGACAATCTCGGCCGGTCGGGCCGATTCGTCGATTAGCCCCAGCAGAGCATCCGCCCCCACCATGGCCTCGACGGACTTGGCGAGATAGACGAGGTCACGGGCTGAAGCCCCGTCCTCACCGGAAGCGGCGGCCAGGGTCAGGCCACGACCTTTGATCGTTTCGATCAGACTGCGGAGGGATGCAATAGACAAGGCGCTCTCCTTTTGTGCGCGTGGAAAACCCTGGCTCCCAGGCAATTGCCCAGGGCCATCGGATCAAAACTGGTTCGGAAGAAGGGCGGGCCGAGGCCAGCGGTCACATGACGTCGATACCCAACAGGGCCATATCTTCCAGCAACTCACCGGCATCGGTGGGCTTGCGGCGGCACACCGGTGCCGGAAGCAATGCGTCGAGGGGCGAAAACGGCTCCCAGGCCGCTCCATCCCATCGATACAACCCCTCGGGTGCCTCGACCTTCACCCACAGATTGAGGGGCCTGTTAGCCGGGGGAATGGCATCACGGGCATCAACATCGGGAACCGTCACCAGGGCATCGAGGGCGCGGCGTTGAGCCTCCACATCGGCCAAGGGATCTGCGAAGAACTGGTCGATGCGTTCCTGTAGCGTGGGCATAAATGTCACCCCTGGAGGATGGTGGTGAAGCGGAGCAGGTCATCGCGGGCGGCCACAATCCTGCGATATTCGGTGTCGAGCGCAGCGCGAGCGATCCGTTCGATGGGTATGGCAAAGCGAGCGACATGGGTGACGGCGGCATTGATCTGGTCGGCGGTCGTTGCCGCCAATGCCTGGACATCCGTCTCGAAGCCCGCCGCCGCTGCCGCGATCCGATCTTCGACGGTTGCCCCTGCGGCGCTGAGTGCCACTTTGCCGTCATCGGCTGCTGTTTTGATCTCAGCGGCCAGATCACGTAATCTGGTGTCGGCCTGGGTCACCAGCGTGTTTACCTCGGTCAGGCGAGCCTGGGCGGCGGTGGCGGCTTGCTGCGCCACAGTGACTTGGTCCGCAGCACTGCCGGCGTGATGTGCGGCCATGTCAGCACTGGCCTTTGCGGCAGCCTCTGAGCGTCCGGCCTCGTCGGCAAATGCCGTGAACAAAATCAGGGTGTGGCGCGTGTCGGCTAACCGCCTGGCATCGGCTCCCAAGGTGCGGCGGGCCATCGCCTCAATGGGCAATGCAAAGCGGGAGGCATAAACACTGGCCTGAGACGCAGCACCTTCTGCTTCAGCGACAGCGGCTGTGACCCGGCCTGTTGTCTCAATCGACAGCGACTGGGCTTCAGTTGCAAAAGCGGTGGCTGTCGCGGTGATGCGCCCTTCGACGGAAGTGGCCGTGGACACAATGGCGGTTTTGGCATCGGCGATCTCTTCTTGGACCTCGGCCACCATTGCACCCAGAGCCGTTTCGGCCTGATGGATCGCATCGCCAACTTCGCTCCGCGCAGTCTCTGCAGCCTCAGTGACTGCTGCAACCTGTAGCGCCGCGGCACCGGCATGCTGTGCCGCCTCATCGGCGCTGGCCTTGGCCGCGGTCTCTGAACGCCCGGCCTCGTCGGCAAAGCAGGAAAAGAGGTTCAGGGTATCTCGAGTGCTGGCCAGGCGCCTTTCGTCTGCCACCAAAGCCCGTCGGGCAACGTCTTCGATGGGAAGTGAGAAACGACGGCAATGGGCTCGGGCCTCAGCGGCTGCAGCTTCGGCCTGGGTTACCGCAGCACTGGCCTCATCGACGCGGGACTGAGCTTCCGCCTCGGCGTAGGCCAGCAAGCCGCCGATATCGGCTTCGGCTGCCGACGCGACGGTGCGGATTTCCGCTTCTGCCTGATTGACCAGGGCATTGGCTTTGCCCAACGCCTCTGTAACTTCCTCGGCCTTTACGCTGGCGACGGCTGCGAATTGCGCCGCGGTAGTCCCGGCTTCTTTCGCCGAGGTGAGGACCGTGCTGAGTTCACCAATTTCACGGTGAAGGGTGTCCTCCGCATCGGCGACGGCACGGGCCACGGTCTTGACCGTCCCTCCTTCGGTGACGACTTGACTATCGGCACCGCTGGCAGGGCCATGCACCACCTTGTGTAGCAAGGAACTGTCCACCGTTACTTTCGCAACGGCGGCTGACAGGTCAGTTTGCAGGGTCATGGGGGATCACCAGCGAATGCTGTCGGTCAAATCGACATGCAAGGTGGAATGCAGGGCGGCGATATTGCTGAACAGTGCTGGCACATCCTCGACGAGCAGAATCTCCAGGGCTCCGTCATCGAGCATGGGGCGCTCACGGATCTCCAACACTGAGGTGACGATCCAAACCCCGCCCCGGTTTGGGACCGCCTTGTAAGGGACGCCCCCTTGGCCGAGGAAACGGGCCTCATGGGTGGCGAGGCCGATCCCTCCAAGCAGGGCTATGCTGAACCAGTTGGCGCCGCTGCCAACCTTGAGCTTGAACCAGGCTTCGAAGGTGGCGAAGTCCACGTCTCTGAACCGCCAGCGTACCGGCATGCGGGTCGGCGCCTGGGTGAACCGCCGCCGCTGTCGAGCCGGGCCGGCTTCCATTTCGGTGCGCAGGCAGGAATCCTGCTGTTCCAGCGATGTGCCTTCGAAGGTGGGCAATGGCAGTCGGGCGGGCCAGGAGATGGTGGTGGTCATCGATAAGCCCCGGCGGCCGGGTTGAGCCCATAACGGTGCTCCAGCATGGGAGCCATTCCCTCACCCCGACCAATGCGGCGCGTCATCCGCCCCTCCAGTTCCTCGACGATCACATCCAGGTGGATGCGGCCATCGGGGCCTTGCGATTGCTCAGCCCGCGCTTGCGTGCCGGAGGCGTTGTTGTTGACGTTCACCACCACGCCGATGCTCGGCTGTGACATGGCGGCATTCAGTATGCGGTCGGCATTGTCCATCTGCTTGGGCGTGAACACCCCTTCGCCCACCTTGGCGACGATGGGCCGTTCGCCCCCGACCAGCCCGCCGCCATGAAACCGGGGTGCATTGGCAAATACGGATGGGTTGAAGGATCGGGTTTCCAGACGATCGAAGCCGATCAGGCCTCCCGTGTGGGCGATGGCGAAGTTCCCGGTATCTGGGACTGGGACGGACCCACCGGTGCTGCCGCCACTTTTTGAGAAAAGGCCGCCGAGGCCACTCAGCAATCCGCCGAACAGGCCACTCCCGGCCCCCGCGGCGCCGAACAAAGGCGCCACGATGGCCATGCGATAGGCGGCCCGCACCGCCTCCTCGGCGATGGTATTGAACAGGTCAGTGGCTGACAGCTTGCCGGTGGTGGCCCATTTGACGAAGGCGTCCTCGGTGGATTTGAGCGCCCGCGTGAGGCCCTGTTCCATGGCGGTGGCCGAATCCTCGATGGAACGGCGATAGCTGATCAAGGCCCGTTCCGCTCCAGACACCCAGTCCTTCTCCGCCGACAGGCGACGCAGCACAGCGTCCTCAGTGGCGTGAGAATATTGCTGCTCGGTGACCAGGGCGCCTTCCTTGGATTGGCGCAGACGCTCGATGGCGTCGATTTCCTCCTGATAGGTCAGGGCCGGATTGAGCGACTTGGCCTTGGCCAGCAGATCCTGGCGCTGGCGCTCGGCGTCGAGTGCCTGGAGCCGGGTGCGCAAGGCCGCCTCGTCGAGGCCTTCATCCTCATGCCGGCGAGCCGCTTCACTGGCGATACCTTCCTGACGGGCGGCTTCCGCTCCCCGCATACGGGCATCGGCCAGACGCCGCTCGGCCTCGATCTGGCGATCAAGGTCGTGGGCGGTGGAGGCCTCGCGATTGCGGCGCTCGGCCTCGGCCTTAGCGTCGAATGCGTTGCCCAGTGCCGTGCGATCGGCGAACGGGTTCTTGCGGGCCTCGGCATCGACGAATGCCTGTTTCTGCGCCGCCAGTTTGGCGTCATAGCCCTTGCCGATGGCGGCGGTGAGCAGATCGGTGGCCGCCACCTCACGCAGCATGTTGGCAATCGTGTCGCGAGTGGCTGCCGCCAGCTTGAGTTTGGCTTCTCCCAAGCGGAGCGTCATCAGTTCGGCGGCCCCCTGGCTGCCGAGGTTGAGTTTGATCGCCTCATCCTCAGCGCGGATCGCCACCAGGGCCAGTTCACGCTGGGCTTGGGGCAACCGCATGGCGGCGGCGGTCTTGCTATATTCCGCCTGGAGATCGACCAGCTTCTTGCGGTCACGCTCCAGCGCGTCATTGGCTTCAGCTTCGGGCGACACCACCGGAACCGGCGCCGGCGGCATGGGGGCCGACAGGCTCTTGCCGTCCTTGGCGATAGAGACCCCGGTACGGCGTTCCTCCTCGATACGGGCCAATTCGGCCTTGGCCTCGGCCAGTTGGCGATCGACATTGCCGCGGGCGAAATCGGTGGCGACAGCTTTGCGAAGCGTCTCCAGATCAGCAATCTTGCTCTTCAGGCTGGTGACCTGGGCGTCCTGGTTGCCCAGCAGCGCCGCCGCCTCGGTGACCAGGGAGGTCAGCGCATCACGGGCACCCTGAACTATGCCGGTATGAGACAGGGTCTCGAGCAGATGTTCCCAGGCCAGGCCCAGATCATGGGCCGCCTTGGCCGCACTTCCCATGCCTTCCTCGGCCAGTCCCTTGAAGCGGGTGTTGGCCTTATCGAGTAACAGGGTGACCGCCTCGACCTTCTGTCCATGCTCGAACAGAGTGCGGATGTTGGCGAGTTCGGATGCGGTGAGCAGGTTCCACTGCTCGTCGAAGCGCTTCACCCCCTCATAGCCCTTGGTCACCGCCTCGGCCAATTGCTCGGCGCCTTTGGCCATGTCCTGGCCGGAGGCGGCGGCAAAGTCTCCGGCCAATCCTGCGACGCGCCGGAAGGTATCGCCACCCAGTTGGCTGTTTTTCAGCAGC
The DNA here is from genome assembly GCF_000829825.1 of Paramagnetospirillum magnetotacticum MS-1. Lineage (NCBI taxonomy): Bacteria > Pseudomonadati > Pseudomonadota > Alphaproteobacteria > Rhodospirillales > Magnetospirillaceae > Paramagnetospirillum > Paramagnetospirillum magnetotacticum. The sequence goes on from NZ_JXSL01000033.1 coordinate 55,632, forward strand.
GCTTGGACCATGGCGACGGCGTCGTCGCGACTGAATGGTCCCTTCTGACTGGAACTGGTGATGACCGATTTGAGGTCGCCCACCGAGAGCCGAGCGGAATCCCCCATGGCTTTGAGCGCCACCGACAGACGGCGGGCCTCGTCCTCCATCTTCATCAGATGGGCAAGGCCCAGCGCCACCGGCGCGGCCAGAGCGGCGACGGCGGCACCCCAACCGATGATGGCCAAGCTGCCGGCCCCGAACACCGAGGTGAGGCGCATGCCCTCCATGGCGAAGGTGCGGATCGGACTTTGTCCGGCCATCAGCATCTCAGCCGAGGCGCGCACCGAATGACTGACCGCCTGGATCTGCCAGGTGGCCATGCCATGGGCGTTGCCCATGGTAGTGACGGCGCCACTGGCCTCAGCGCAGCGGTCCTTCAGCAGTTTCAGGAAGCGGCCGTGCTCGTCGCCGCTGAGGGTGCCCCGTTTGAGTGCTTCGGCCAGCATGTCCTGGCCACGGGCCATGTCGGCCTGAGCACGGATCGCTGGATCGAGGCTCTCCTTGAGCCTGCGGATGGTGGATTCAAACTTGGCCGACGAGGCACCAGCCCGATCTGAGGCGGCCTCGATCAACTTCAGCGCACCCTGGCCGCGATCGCCCAACTCCACCAGGGCGGCCTTCACCGCCTCGGCATTGGTCAGGCTCAAACGGATCGCAAGGTCACGGGTCGCCATGATCGGCCTCGCCCTGGTGAAGTGATGCCAGACCCTCGACCATGCCGGCCTCGGCATGGGGCAAGAGCTCGGCCATGGCGCGGGGGCAATATCCCAAACCGACCCCCAGGGTCAGACTGGCCGTAAGATCGATACCGGTGATGGTGGCGCCGTTCATGCGAAGTTGGCCGGCGGAGCGTTCCAGCAGATCCCAGGCCTGCCAGCCCTCAATGGTCAGAGGAGCGTGTTCGACGGTGGGGCAGCGTTTGCCTTCGGCGTTTTTGCGGCCACGGGCGCAAGGCGAACCGTCGTCGCGGCATCGGCGGCAATAGTCTCTCCCGCCGCCCCAGAGCCACCGGGCGCGGGAGCGGAGGCGTTTTTTTCCGCATCCACCATGGTCAGGGGTTCGAGATAGGCGTGGTGGAATACTTGGGCCAGAACCGGTTGGCCGTCTATGAGGGCTTCGATGGTGGCCGGCGTTACCGGAACCAGGCCATCGGCATCCCCGATCCCCTCCCAGGCCAGGATCGCGTAAAGCGCCAACCCCTTGGTGATCAGTGCCCGATAGAGCGCTTCCCGGACAGTCTGGTTGGCGCCATCCAACGGCAGTTCACCGTCATCCTCCAATTGCCCCATCAGTTCCAAGGCTCGGGCCTGGATCAGGTTGTAGACCGGCGTGGTGAGGGGACGGACCTGCACACGGACATCGCGTCCGAGGTCCAGCCACCGGGGATCATCTGTGAGATCGAGACGGATCATGGCTGCCCTCAATAGCTGGCGATGTCGTTGGTCAATTTGACCTGAAGCAGATAGCCCGCTGTCGGATCGTGGGCAGCTCGCCAGTCATAGGTCGCTTGGATGCACCCGGGGCCTTTGACCTCCTGCTTCTTGCGGGGCAGGAAGACGCGCGGCAGGTGGAAGCTCAGGGCATAGCCCTCGGCGCCGGGGATGGTGAAGCCGTATTCCAGGTCCACCGGGCTCTCCGCCGCGATGGCTGCCGTCAGGGTGGTGTCGGTGGAGAAGCGGACATCGATGGAGCCTTCGGCGGTGGCCTCGGTTTCATCGACGCCGTCGATCATGCCGTCGGAGCGGATGGTCTCGACCCGCTCGAGGTTGTTGGCATAGGTCAATTTGCCACCGACCACGTTGGCCAGTTGGGTGCTGCCCACTTTGATAGTGCCGCTGCCCTGGCTGAACCGCTTGAGCGCCAGGGAGGCTGGCGCCACATCAATGGTTTGGCTCGCCTGGGTTTCGCCCTGGGCGACCAGGGACACAGTGGCATTGGCCGCTCCCGACCGGGCCATGCTGAACGCCAGCTTGTCAAGTTTGGCACCGCTATGGCGGAAGAACTTTGCGGTCGCCAGTCGGGCATGGCCGATTTCCAGGCCCAAGCTGGGTAGGTCGCCGCCGGAGGTGAAGGTATGGCTGAAACTGCCATCATGGTGATCGGTGGTGACGGGAGCCCCGAACAGACCCTTCAACCAGAACCCCAGCCCACGTAAATCCAGCGGTACACCAATGTCGCCCTCGTCCTTAACCGCCTCGTAGAACGGATCCTGGGCATCACGCCCCTGGCCCAGCAGCGGGTCGTAGCCCAAGGGGCGCTCGGCTCCCAAGGTGGAGTCCTTGAAGCTGAGCCGGGTGTAGCCATTGGCTGGCAGGCTGCCGTAAGTGGCTTCAAACGCAGCCAGCAGGATGCAATCGGAGCCATAGGCCCGCGTCTTTGCCATGATGAAGTCCTTCGTTGGAGGGCGATCAGCCCAGCGGATTGGCGCTGGCGTAGTGGATGGTGACCGGGACCACAGCGCCTTTCAGGCTGGCTGCGCCATCGATGGCGAGGTCATGGGTCTTGGGCGCTCCCCAATCCAGCCAGTCGGCGAGGCCGCCCAAGGATCGGTCAGCCTCCAAGGCTTGGCCCACGACCATGAGCAGGTCGTCGAGGGCGGAGTTGGCATCGCCAGCCCCACGGCCCACGATCACTTCGATTTCCGCCTTGTGCTGCCAGAGATAAGTCGGAGGCGACACCAGCATTTCCGGCTCGCCGGGATCGCCGTCGCGCAGGATGATCAGGCCACCCGCAGGGACCGTCTCGGGCAACGGCGCTTCGCGCTTCGCCGTGGCGGTGGGGACGGTTTCCAGCCGGGCAAGGAGGGCCTGGAGGATTTGCTCGCGGACAGTGGGCATCATATGGCTTCTCGAAAATCTGCAAACCCAACCACATATTTCCGTTGCCTCAGAAAATTATGAGGCGCACTGTTTCCGTGGAAACAAAGGAGGTCGCCGTGGCGCGCACTCAAATGGCATCGGCTTCCGATGCCGGTCAGACGCTATCGAAGGCGGTCGTGCGAGCGGCTGGGCTGCTCCACTTTAATCAGGCGGCGCTGGCCGACATCATTGGCATCAGCACCGCCACCGCGTCCCGCCTCCATGCGGGGGGATATGTCCTTGATCCTTCCCGCAAGAAGGAATGGGAGCATTCGCTTCTGTTCGTCCGAATGTTCCGGTCGCTTGATGCGATTCTGGGACATGATGAGCAGGCCAAGCAGTGGTTGGAGGGAGAGAATCTTGCTCTAAATGGTCGCCCGGCCGAGCTTGTCCGAACCTCTGAAGGACTGATCCGTGTCATCCACTATCTGGACGCCTACCGCGGTCGCATCTGAAGCGGCGGCAATTCGTTTCAGCCTATGGCGAGCCGTCGAAGGACAGCACGCCGTGTCGACCATGGTGCTGGTCGACAGCCTGGAAGAACAGGCGCTGCTGGAGCAGTTGCTGGAAGGATCAAAGCCGCCAGTGCCTGCTAGCGCTAACGGTTTGCACTGGCTGTTGTTCACGCCCTTCCGGTATCCACCGCCACCAACCGGATCCCGTTTTCGCGGGCCGCTGGATCCTGGCGTTTTCTACGGTGCAGACGAGATTGAAACGGCGTGTGCGGAACTCGGGTTTTGGCGGTGGCAGTTCCTCATGGAAAGTCCGTCGCTGACGGCTCTGGATCCCAAGCCGCAGACTGTGTTCAAGGTGGAGGTTGATACTCTCACCGTCGATCTACGCTCACCTCCCTTCACGGAAAGTCGTGCGCTATGGATCGATCCGAAAAGCTACGCTGCCACACAGGACCTCGCTCGATCCGCTCGTGAAGCCAATATCGGTGCCATTCGCTACGAGTCGGTCCGCGCCCCCAACCGAGGGGGATGTGGGGCGATTTTGACACCGATGGCCTTTGCCGAACCTCAACCACGGGACGCACAAACTTGGTGGCTCTCGGTCAGCCGAGAACGGGTGCTATGGCAACGAGACGATGTTCTGCAAAGGGCTACGTTTGCGTTCGATACCAAAGCGTTCTGCGAATAGGGGGCTTAACGCCAGTTCCTGACGATTAGATCAGGCACGGCTTCGATCCATTTCTGCGCGGCTGCCGCCACGTCGAGGCGTTTTCTCAAACTGACCTGCGGCACCAGGATGAACATCACCACCGAGGCTAAGCCGTTGCCGCTCCTGATGGCGCTGTCGCTGCCTTTAGCAAAGCCGCCTCGTTTGCCTTTGCGGGCACGCATGTTGTCGGCCACCAGCAGGGACACGCCGGAACTGCGATAGATGAAGCGAAGCCGCTGGCCCCGCATCCGCTCCCACATGCCAGGATCCATGCGTTTGCCGCCAGCGCCTTTGCCTGCGGCCGGTGTGGGAATGGCCAGCCAGAAACCTTTCTGCGATCGAATGACGGCACCGTCTTCGAAGACCGACACGATGTCGGGGGCCTTGCTGAAGACATAGCCCGCCGCGTGGAGGCTGGTTCCATTCTTGGGATAGACCTCCGACCGCCAGGTATTGGCTAGTTTGGGACCAAGCCCGGCGCCGACGACCTGCTGGCGCAGTTCCGCCTTGAGGCCCTCGGTGGCGTCCCGCATGCCGTCAGTGACGGCGGTTTCAGCCTGGGTCAGTTCGTCGGCGAGGATGCGGCGGAGATCGCCATCGATCTTTGCCGACAGCTTCATGGCCCTGGCCGGGTGTCGATCCGCCAGATCAACTGCTCGGCATCCCGGGACGGCTCGCCCTGGACGAGGAAGACCTCATTGCCCAGGGTGATGCTATCCCCCGCCTGGGGATTGGAGACCTCGCCAACCCGGATCTCGAACAGGGCTATCGAGGCATGAATGGCAATATCGCCAAACTGGACATCCTGGTCGGGCCGACGAACCATGGCCTTGACCAATCCGCCCTCGCCGACCACCGGCTGGTAGAGCACGGTGACGGCGAGATTGGGATCGGCAAACAGGTCGTCAACCGCGTCGGAAAAGGCGCTCACCTCAATTGCCCGAGAAGATGCGGACCGCCAGGCGCGGGCGCTTGTTGACGGGCAGGATCGAGGCCTCGGTCTTCACGTCGATGGCACTGCCGTCCTGTCGGGCAAGCTGACGGGCATACATGGGCAGGCCCATGGTGTTGACCGTCTCGATCAGGTTGGCCGGAGCGCCATAGGTGACGAAGGTGTCGGTGGTGCCCAGGGGAAACGCAATGCCCTCGCCAGCCGGAACCAGGGTCTCGTTCGAGCCGGTGGCCAGGGTGACGGTGGCGTTGTATTCCTCGAACACCATGCCGGCGAAGGGAAAGCGGCGACGCACGTCTTCCCGAAGCGGCTGGGCGCCGGTGGAAGAGAAGTACTGATAGGCCGATTCCACCTTGGGATGGCTGATCAGCTTGTCAAAGAAGGCGGGGCTGACCAGCGCGGTGACCGAAGTCATGGTCTCGCCCTTGAGTTCCACCTCCACAAGGCGCAGCACCTCACGGATCTTGGCCTGCACATTGGTGGCGGCTGTGCCGAGCGCGAAGTCCACCTGCTGACGGACCAGGCCGAATTCGGCGAAGTAGTCGTAGAGGGTGGAACCCGAGCCATCGCGGACGATGCCGCGAAGCGCGTTGATCTCCATGAACTCGCGGGTCTGAGCATGCTTGGTGCGCATGCGGGTCAGCTTGCGTTCCATGACGGTGGCCAGGGGATCGGCGGCATCGGCGACGCCAAAGCCTCGCACACCCTGCACATCCTGGGGCGTGATGGAATCGTCGTGCGGGATCCACGGCACCGTGAAGGACCGCATGCTCCGGGCGTCACGATTGGCGACGGTGGCCGGACCGCCCAGGGGAACGGTGGGCAGCAGGTTGAGGACGCCTTCAGCCTGCTCGATGATCACCGAGCGCTGGGTGACGCCCTCGAAGCGGAACAGGCCCATCTGGCCCAACCGGGTGTAAAGGTTGGGCAGGATATTGATCGCCTGGGTCATCTCGGCCAGCGAGTAGCCGCCCCCGTCGAAGGGATTGATAATTTCGACCATGGTATCTCCTGGGGTCAGGCAGTGACGCGGGCGACGAGGCCTGCGGTGGCGAGTTGAGAGAATTTGGCGGTCCGTTCCGCCGGAAGGTCGACGGAAGCGTCGAACACCAGCGCGGCCTGGGACAGGATCACCGGACCACGGACAGCGACCACGGCCAGCGTGTCGCCACCCGACGCATCGATCGGCTCCAGCAGCACAGCACTGGCAATCTCGGCCCCTTCATCACCGACCACCTGGGCGGCCGGCGACAGGCAGTAATGGCCGTTGGCGGTGATGCGTCCGAGGACGGAGCCGAGGGCATAGTGGCTGCCCCCCTTCAAGGTGACGACCTCTCGGCAATAGCTGGCATCGAACTCCAGCTTGAGCAGGTCGCCCAAGGTGGGCTGCATGGTCAGAACAGGCATGGTCATTCTCCGTGACGGGAGGCGGCTTCACGGGCGCGCCGGACGATGGGGCTCTCAGTGACAGGCTTGGCCGCAGGAACAGATGCCGCCACCACCACATCGGCGGCATCCGCGCGGGCAGCCAGTTGTTCCAGCACCGATCGGCGAAGCGCCTCGGGCTTGATGCCCTTGGCCAGGGCGTCCGTGGCGTCGATGGTCACACCCAGGCGGGCCGCTTGGGCGGCGATGGTGCTGATCTCGGAATATTCGGCGCGCAGGCGCTGCTCGATGTCAGCTGTGGGCTCGGCGACGGGCTGCTGTGCTGCAGCTATGACGGGGATGTCCCCCGTTTGCTCGGACATGATGAACTCCTTGGACTTGGACAAGACGGGGAAACGGGTGGAGTTGCGGGCCAGGGTGGCTCCGAGATCGGCCAATGCGACACGCAGGGTGCCGACCTTGTCGGCCAGGCCCATGGCAACCGCCTGATCACCGCGATAGACATTGGCCTCAGTGGCGCGGATAGCGTCGGGGGCCTTCTTACGGCACTTGGCCACCAGGTCGATGAAGCGAGTGTAGAGGGCATCGACATCGGCCTGCAGCGTGGCGCGAGCCGTATCCGACAGGGGCTGATGGGAATTGCCATCGACTTTGGCGGCACCGGCGTGGATGAAGCTCCAGGTCAGTCCGGCCTGGGAATCGGCACCGGATTCGTCCAGATGGACCGCGACCACGCCGACGGAACCAACCTCACCGGTCTGGGTGACGTAGAAGCGATCCGCGACACATCCGATGGCATAGGCCGCTGATAAAGCCGCCTCATCGGCCACGGCCCAGATGGGCTTGCCGCATTGGCTGCGGATCACCTGGATCTGGTCGACCAGATCGAACAAGCCGCCGACCTCGCCGCCAGGAGAATCGATGTCCAGCAGAATGGCCCGTACATTGGGGTCGGTGGCCGCAGCCTCGATGTCTTCACCGATGTCGGAATACGAGCTGAGGCCGCTGGCCGCGCCCAGATAGCTGGATCGGTTCACCAAGGAGCCCATCACCGGAATGATGGCAATGCCGTCGGGGGTCACCTGGGTATCGGGTGCCTCGATTGGATCTTCATCGCCCATTGGAAAGGCCATGCGCCCGGCCAGCCGAGGTGCCAATACGCCCAGGATCACGTCCAATTTGGCGCGGGCGATCATCAGTGGCGTCCCGTAGAGACGGGCCGCCACATGGGGAAGGTCTGTCATCTTGAGTGCTATCGCCTTGCGTTAGCTAACGGCATTCGTTAGCATTGGGTATGATCAAGTCGTTCAAGAATCTGGCGGCTGAAGCCGCGTGGCAGCGACGGTTCGTCAAAGGCGTGCCGAATGACATCCTGAAGGTCGCCAACCGCAAGCTGACGCAGATCCACAACGCCAGGGATCTGAGTGATTTGAGGGCACCGCCCGGCAACCGGTTGGAAGCCTTATCTGGTGACCGCCAAGGCCAGCACAGCGTTCGGATCAATGACCAGTGGCGGGTCTGTTTCGAATGGCGTGACGGCGATGCCTACGATGTCGAGATTGTGGATTACCATTGAGGAGACCGTCATGGCGGACTTTGCCCCCACCCATCCTGGCGAGGTACTGCGCGAGGATTTCCTGAAGCCCTTGGGCATGAGCCAGTATGCCCTGGCCAAGGCAATCGGCGTGCCGCAGATGCGGATCAGCGACATCATCAATGGTCGTCGTGGGATCACCCCAGACTCAGCTCTGCGGCTGGCCCGTTACTTTGGAACCTCCGCAGAATTTTGGATTGGGATGCAGGCCACGTTTGATCTTGAGACCGCGCGGGACCAGATCGGCGCTGAAATCGATAGCCAGGTTCATCCGAGAGCAGCCTGATTCTCACCCTGGGTAGCCGGCATGGGCGGCGGGCTGCCAAACACCAGTCCCAGAGACTTTTCTCGGGCCTTGTCGGCAGCGATTTCTGCATCCACCTGTTCGGCGTCGAAACCGCGCTCGGCCAGGGCCTGAGTGCGGCTCTTGAGGCCAGCGTCGATCTGCTCAATCTCGGCCCGGGCGTCCTTCATGGGATCAACCCAATCCCACTTGGGCGGCAGCCAGGAACAGGCTTGAGCGATGGCTCGGCTCTTCTCGTAGCCGGGAATGACCAGGGCGCTCGACATGACGGCCATATCCATCCACCGCTGCCAGACGGCCCGGCATAGCTGGTGAACCATGACAGCATGCTGCCAGGCTTCGATCCTGCGACGGAATTCCAGCAACGCGAGGCGCGAGTTGGAGTAGTTGGCCTTCAGCATGTCGTTGGACAAATAGGCGTAGGGCACACCCAGCGCAGCCGAGATCTGCAGCAAGGTTCGATACTGGAAGGCCTCGTAAGAGCCACCCACATCGGCCGGTGCCGAGGTCTGGATCTGCTCGCCCGGTTCCAGCATGACCACTTGGCCGGGCTGGACATCCATCAGCCGATCGCCAGAGCCATTGTCCTCAGCGATATCGAAGGGCTCGCCCGGCGACGGCGTGGTGACGAACAGCGCGTACATGGCCGCCACCTTCTTGCGGTCCAGTTCAGCGTCGTCGTACTGATCAAGCAGGAACAGTTTCACGATCGCCGGGGCGAAGCGCGACACGCCTCGCAACTGGCCGGCGTCGACCGGATCGATCACATGGATGATGTCTTCCGCCGGCACCCGGGTCAGTTCACCGGCCATGCCGGGATCGGTCAGATCGCCGGGGTGACGACGCAGGAACCAGTAGGCCACTCGCCGGCCGATGGCGTCGAACTCGATACCCTGGCGGATGACATTGCCGCCGGGCAGGTCCTCGTTGCGGTTCAGCGGCAGCATTTCGGACGGCAGCATCTGAAGCTGCAGCGGCACCGCCAGCCCATCCTCAGGTCGGCGGGGGCGAAAGCGGAAGAACACCTCGCCCGCGATAAACACCTCCCTGGCAGCCCGACGCTGCTGGCCATAGAAGTCTGTCAGACCCTCGGCGTCACTGTCATCGGTCCAGGCCAGCCAGAGTTTCTGGACGGCGGCTTTTTGCTTGGGATCTCCAATCAGCGAGGACGGCTTGATGCCAGCGCCGACCACATTGCCGGCCCAGCTCTCGATGGCATTGGCGGCATAGCCGTTGTTGCGGACCAGATAGCGGGCCCGCGCGGTAATGTCCGGCCCGGCCGCCGCGATCAGGGTATTGAGATGGGCGCGGGTTGCCTGAAAGCTCTTGAGGCGGCGATTGCCCTGGCCGGCCTCGAACCCGCCGCCAAACCACGAGCCACCGATCCAGGCACCGAGCCTCCGACGAACGCTGCCCAGCATGGTCACAGCCCCTTGCTGGCGACGGTCAGCACCCTGCGACGAGGCGCTCGGTTCTCGGCCTGGGCGATGCGACGGTCGAGGTCGTTGAGGACCTTGTCGGCCTGGGTCAGGTCGTAATGGACAGAGCGATCCCCAACCGTAACCCTACTGACCAGCGCGTTGCGCCGAGCCAGCACCCGTTCGCGCTCGGCTTTCAGTTCGTCGATGGTCATGGATCATCCCCGCGAGCAGCAAGGCTGCGCATTTCAGAGAATATTTGATGTGCGCGATTGATGCCGGCACGGGTCGCCGGATACCGTATGGCAACGAAAGAATTCAAAGAGGCGCCACATGATCGAACCGATCGCCCGGATCCGGATCGAACTTCAAGACATCGAGCCCAAAATCTGGCGCCGGGTGGATGTCCCTTTATCGACCAGCTTGATGGGTCTGCACGACATCATCCAAGTGGCCATGGGCTGGCAGGACGAGCACCTGTTTGATTTCCGGGTTGGGGACAAGATTTACAGCGAGCCCTATCCCGACGACGACATGTACGAGCGCAAGACCTACAACGCCAAAAGCATACGCCTCAAGACGCTGGTCGAGCGCGGTGTGGGGCAGTTCCTCTACACCTACGATTTCGGTGACAACTGGCAGCACGACATCGTCATTGAAGGCGTGCGAGACGGCGAGGCCGAGATCGACTACCCCGTATTCGTCGATGGCGCCAGGCGGTGTCCCCCCGATGATGTTGGAGGGGCTCCCGGCTTCATGGACTTTCTCGAAGCGATGCTCAATCCCACCCATGAGGAACATCGCCGGATGATCGAATGGTACGGGAAGTCCTTTGACCCCCTAGACATCAACGAGGCCCATGTCCGGCGGGTCCTGTCCTGGTTTGCCGACCGGCGCCGTGGGCCGTTAGCCAGCCATCGCAATGGCCGCCGCAAGAAGGCGATCAATTAACCCATATAGCTGGATTGGAACACCCGCCGAGGGCGGCTATTGGCCCGCCGGATATGTCCGGCTTCCGGTTCATCAGTGGCCATGGCGTCCTTATCTGCCGCGGCGGCGATCTGGGCCTCCAGATCCAGCCATTTGGAATCCGGCCAGCGATCAGCACCGACGATCCAGGCGGCAGCGCGGGCATAGACCCGGCAATCCAGCGCCTCATTGCGCTCGCGCATCTTTTGCCATTCGAGCTTGGTGAAGCCGCGGCGGGTCTTCACCGTCACCAACTGCTCGGCCACGAATTGCTTGCACCACTCGGAATCCGCCCACGATGGCAGATGTACCGTTCCGGCCGGGTAATGGACTCCCTCGGCGAGGTCCTCATCGGTCGGCCTTTCCAGCCTAAGGAAGCGGTAGGTCTCGGACTTGAAGGTGGACACCGCCACCGTCCACAGCCTGGCGCCGCGGCGGATTTTCTTGCCGCCCTCGGTGGCGTCCACGAAGGTTGGCCCCGACACCGGACTTGAGCGATTGAAGCCTTCGGCTCCCTTGATGGCGGAGACCTGGGTGATGCCGATCTTGCGGCTCCAGGTATAGACCGCCGAGGTTTCATAGCCGGTGTCGATGGCCAACCGCGCGATGCGCAAGGCGGCCCCATTGGCGTGCTTCCAGGTCTTTGCCAGGACGGATTCCAGACTTGCCCAAGTCTCGGCCTTCTCCGGGCCACCGTCGATGACGATGTGGTCGACCAGCCAGCTTTCCAGCCCACGGCCCCAGGCCCAGACATCGATCTCGATGCGGTCCTTCTGGACGTCAGCACCAGCAGTCAGGAACAGCCCGCCTGCGGGGACGGTGCCATTGGCCCAGGTCTCGCGGCGCTCATACAGACGCTGCCAATCGGGAGCCTCGCCAGTCTCGACCCAGGTTTCGCCCAGAACGGTGTTGCGAAACACCCTGAGTGCATCATCGGACCCCTGGGCTGCCTCCCACATGCGGGCGATGGTTTCCCAGGATTGCCAGCCGGGTGGCGAATAAAGCGCCGAGATGTGGAAGCCGACCGTGCCGGGATCCGCAGCCTCGGTGGTGCTGCGCCATTCTCCGGCCGCCAGCATGGTGGCCTTGGCGGGTTCAAAGATCGGCTTCTCACAGTCCTCACAGAGGTAATGGACGCTGGCCGGTTGGCCTTTCTCCCATTTGAGCCGTTCGAACTTCAGCCACTGCATGGCCTCACAATGGGGGCATGGCACGAAGAAGCGACGTTGGTCGCTGGTCTCGTATTCCCGCTCGATCCGGGACAGGCCCCTGATGGTCGGGGTCGATACCAGAAATGCCTTGGCTCGGTGGGCAAAGGTGGCCATGCGGGCACAGGCCAGCGCCACCGGATCACCTTCCTCATCGGCCGAAGCCGGATAGGCATCCACCTCGTCGAGGAACAGGTAGCGAGCCGGCATGGAGCGCAGGCCCACCGCGCTGTTGGCGCCGGTCATCACCAGTACGCCGCCGGGGAAATCCTTGGACAGCATGGTATTGCCGGCGTCGCGCGACCGGGCCGGTTTGACCAGATTGCGAAGCGCCGGGCTTTCGTCGATCAGGGTGTCGATACGTTGGCGCGAGTTGCGCTTGGCCATCTCCACAGTGGGCTGGACCGCCAGGACCGGGCCGGGGGCGTGGTGGATGATGAAGCCGAGGAAGTTGTTGCCGGCCTCGGTGGCTCCCACCTGGGCGCCCTTCATGAACACCACTCGCCGACAGGGATGGGACGGCGACAGGCAATCCATGATCTCGCGCAGGTAGGGCGTCCGACTGGTGCGATAGCGGCCAGGCTCCGCCGAGGCCCGGCTGGACAAGATTCTGTGCCGATCCGACCATTCTGAAACGGTCATCGCCGGATCGGGCCGCAGGCCGTCGCTCCAGGCGGTCAGGAGTTCCTCGGCCCCGTCGAAGCTGATCAGGTCACCGGAATTCAGGCCGGATGTCGGAGAGTTCGGCGAGATGGGCTCGGACATGGGCTTCCAACAGCGTCTGCATGGTGTGGGGCTCGATGCCCGCCTCCACCGCCATCTGTGCGGCCACCCGCGCCGGCCAGGTCACCCAGGAATCCCTTTCCTGACGGGCCAATTTGAACACCAGGGCCAGGGCCTTGGAGCGATCGACCACCTCATCTTTGAGTTTGGCAACCTGGATCCTGGCGCGCTGGGCCTTGGCCACCTCGTGCATGGTGCGCGCCTGGGTGAAACTGGCCGCGGGCGGCGTGTCGTTCACCTTGGGCGGTGCAGTATCCAGCTTCTTGGTGGCGGGTGATGTCGGGGGCCTTGGGGCCTGAGGCCGCTTGGCCGGATCGGTCTGAGCATCCCAGGCCGCATCGGCCTTGATGGGGTCAATGGTGCCGTCGGCTTCCTGCGGGATCCGGCCGGAACGGGCGGCCTTCATCACCGCCACATGGCTCACGCCGCGATGGCGCGCATAAGCGCGAACCGATAAGCCCATGATCGAAAGCCTGCCAAATACGCAATGAAATCATCTGGTTATTGAGTTGATGGTGTGGGCGCCGAGAGCGATGGATGGGTCACCAACCAAGGAGACCATCATGACCCAGCTTTCCGACACTCAAGCCGTTATCCTGTCTGCCGCCTGCGCCCGCGAGGGCGGATTGGTTCTGCCTCTCACCACCTCCCTGACCGGTGGCGCCGTCAGCACGGTGCTCAGCAGCCTGCTCAAGAAGGGATTGATTGAACCCACTGTCGCTGAGGGCGGGGCGCCGATTTGGCAGGAGGGCGAAGACGGCACTCCCCTGACCCTTCGAGCCACCCCGGCGGCCTATGCCGCGCTCGGGATCGAAACCGAGATAATCGAGGCGGCGGCGCCCACTTCCCCTCGTCGCCGCCGTGACGGCAGCAAGCAGGAGATGCTGATTTCCATGCTGAAGCGCCCCGAGGGAGCCAGCATCGACGAGATCTGCGACGGATTTGGCTGGCAGCCCCATACGGTGCGGGGCGCCATTGCCGGGGCGCTGAAAAAGAAGCTGGGCCTCAATGTGATCAGTGAGAAGGTCGAGGGGCGCGGTCGGGTCTACCGGCTCGATGAACCGGCGGAGTGACGTCGCTCGACTTCAGAAAGGATCATCAAAGCTTGATCGAGGGCCGGCATGTCGCTGGCCCTCGATGCGCGTTCCACATGGTTCCGAGCAATATCCAGCGCGGAGGGACCATGGGCGTGGATCAATTCATCGGCCGCGCGGGACACTGCGTGAGGATCGACGGCCATTGGATCTCCCTATTTCTTTAGGGCCGAGGAGGCCTTGAACTTGATGGTCGAGGAGGCCTTGATCTCGATGGTCTTGCCAGTCCTGGGGTTGCGGCCCTGGCGAGCGGGGCGCTCCGACTTGGAGAAGGTGCCAAAGCCGATCAGGCCGAACCGGCCTTCCGTCTTCACGCCGTCCAGAATAGTGGCGATCACGGCATCAACGGCCTCATCGGCCTGAGCGACGGTGCAGCCCGTGGCGGTGCGGATGGCTTTGGAAATCGCGGTCTTGCTCATGTTGTTTTCCTTCCCGGACAAGAATCCCGGAAGAAGACTAAGGGCATAATGCAGACTTGTCACCGGAAGCGTTCAAAGGCCCGCCTCAACAAGTAGCTCCGGATCAGGGAAACCAACGTGAATACCGCGCCGATGGCGAGGTCATCGGCCAAAGTGACGTGGATGCCGAATGCCGGGAAAACCACGCTCTGGGTCGCAACGGCAATGCCATAGCCCACACCAACATTGGCGAAGGATTCCACCAGTGACATGCGGCGGGATTGGCTCATGGCTTGCGCTCGGACGTAAGGTCCTCAAAGCTCCGACCGTCGCCCTCCAGGATGGCTTTCTGTCCGGTCAGTTTCTGCCAGCGCCCGATCACCACATCCACATAGGCCGGGTTCAGTTCCATGGCGAAGCACACCCGGCCCGTGGTTTCGGCGGCGATCACCGTGGTGCCGCTGCCGGTAAACGGCTCATAGACCGCATCGCCCTCGGCGCTGTTGTTGAGTATGGGCCGGCGCATACATTCCACCGGCTTCTGGGTGCCGTGAACAGTGGCCTCGTCCTCGTCACCACCCGAGCCGATAGCCCAGACGGTGGCCTGATCCCGGGCACCTTGCCAATGGCCGGTGCCATTCTTGCGCACGGCATAAATGCAAGGCTCGTGCTGCCAATGGTAGTCGCCGCGTCCCAGCACGAAGCGGGGCTTCGACCAGATGATCTGGGCCCGCACCTTGAAGTCGTTGGCCTCCAGGCTGTCGGCCACGGTCTTGGCATAGATGGCCGCATGCCAGACATAGGCGACCTCGCCGGGAAACAAGGCCCAAGCCTCGCTCCAGTCGGCGCGGTCATCATTGGCAACCTTGCCGGTACGAGTGGTGGACGAAACGCCAGCCTGGTTGCGCCAGGACGGATCGTATTCCACGCCATACGGCGGATCGGTCACCATCAGGTGGGGCTTGGCTCCCACCAGCAAGCGATCAACGTCGGTGGCGACCGTTGAATCACCGCAGAGCAGACGATGCTTGCCCAGGACCCACAGGTCACCAGGCCGGGAAACCGGCTGTTCTGGCGTTTCAGGGATTTCGTCCTCGGCAGCGTTGTCGCCCTGGCCCTCGTCATCGAGGGGCGCCATCAGGTCTTCGAGTTCCTGGTCCGAGAATCCCGTCAGAGCCAGATCGAACCCATCCTCGTTGAGGGCATGGAGTTCAGCAGCCAGAGCCTCGTCGTCCCAACCGGCATTCAGAGCCAGCTTGTTGTCGGCGATGATGTAGGCCCGGCGCTGCGCTTCGGTCAGATGATCGATCAGCAGGACCGGCACCGTGTCCAGTCCGAGGGTCTTGGCTGCGGCCAATCGGCCATGGCCCGCGATGATGTTGCCCTGGCTGTCGGCGAGGACCGGATTGGTCCACCCGAATTCGACGATGCTGGCGGCGATCTGGGCGACCTGGCCGTCCGAATGGGTCCGGGAATTGCGGCCATAGGGGCGCAGGCGATCGAGCGGCCAGTGCTCGACGGCATCGGGCAATTGATGGGGCATAGGGCGGTAACCGGCTGGGGCTGGTAACTGGGGGCGGTTACCGAGGCTGATTGCATGGTCCCAGAAGCACGAAAGGCGCGCTGGCTTTGGCCTTGCGCGCCTCAGGTGGGGCTTTCCGGTAACCGGGGTGGTAACTCAGTTTTCGGGGCTGTCGCTAGCGATCTGGAGCGCCTTGCCCGCCCGCATAGGTTGCGGGCCAGGGAGGACCCGCTTGATCTCTGTGGCCGGAGGGAGGGCGTCGCCTTCAATCCCCAGGCTATGGGCTGACCCTACCACTTTTGGCCCGATTTGTTGCATCCCATGATGTTGCAACAGTGTTGCACGGACTTCTGCCGCTTTGCTGGGTGTTGAGCCGGGCGGCGATGGTGACCAGGGCATAGGTCCAGCGCCGCCAGGCGGTGGTGCGGTCGCAGCCGAATTCATGGGCGATGGCCTTCCAGGGCCGACCGCAGGCGCGGTGCCAGACCAGTCGGCTCTCTTCGATCTCCAGCCAGCGTAACCAGCCGAGGGTGACATCCATCTGGTCGATGGCCTTGGCGGAAGGCGGGCCGGGACGGGCCTGGACCTCGTCCCGGCCGAATGCATCCCAATAGTCCCGGACGATTTCCGGCCAAGCGGTGACGTAGCCCTGGACTTTGACCCGAGGCAGACGGCGAAGCGTCTCTGCGGCTTCCTCCAGGTAGACCGCCACCATCTTCGGCGCCCAATGAAGATCATCCATGCGAGTTCTCCTCCGTCGGGCGTCGCCCATAAAGTTTTGCTCCCAACTGCCGCACCAGTTCCCGCTCGGGCCAGGTGAGGCGATCGTCGTCTTCGGCAATGACCAGGACGCCACGTTCCTGCCAGCCATCCCGCTTGACCTGCTCGGGGTCGCGGCGGGTGCCGCCATAGCCGGGCGGGTGCCACCTCATCGGACACCTCCCTGGGTGTCGATCAGCCAGGTCAGGATGGCCAAGGCGTCGGCCTCGTTGTCGTCTTCAGGGTTGAAGCCTTTGGCCCGCATGGCGGCGATGACCGCGTCCTTGCCAGCATTGCCCTTGCCAGTGGCGTGACGCTTGATGGTGCCGACTGGCACGCCCTGATAGGGGATGTCGTTCAGTTCGCACCAAGCCGAGAGGTGAGCCAGGAATCCGCCATAGAGATGGGCCGCGTCGGTGCCGGCGTGGCGACGGACCTCTTCGAAGCAGACCGAGCCGATCTCCTTGGCGCTGTTGAGCAGATGGTCGAGCCAGGAGCGGAACCGCAGATAGCGCATGCCGCCGCCTTCATAGCGACTGGGCCGGAACTGCATGGTGCCGGAAACGAGGGTGCCGTCGGCCAGGAGCATGGCCCAGCCGGTGGTGCTGCCCAGGTCGAGGGCCAACACCGCGGATTTGCTGGTGGTGACGGATGTGTCGGGTTCTCCCTTATAACCCGTACACGCGTGCGCGCACGCCCGCGTAACGTAGATATAGGAGGGATCCGTCACATCCGTCACCACATTGATTTCATTGCATTCTTTCTTTGAGTGCATGACCTACAACTCCATACCATCGGAGGCATCAGCCCCTTCGCAAAGCCGGACCCCCCGGAAATGTCGGGCCGTCTTGCTGCGCCACTGTTCCAGCCCCCGATTCACCAGGTTCTCCGCGAATCGCTTGATGGAGCCGGTGAACTCGCCGTTCGCCTCGGTCCAGTTCTTCCAATCGCCAAACAGCGCCGAGGTGGTTTCGCTGAAGCTGTTCCCGCGCTCGCAGCGCTCATCCAGCCAGCGGCCGAAGGCATCCTCGGACTCGAAGTATTCATCGGTGGCGGCCATCACTGCTGCCGGGGGGCGCAGGCCAGTGCGTTGCCACGCCAAGCAGCCTTCAACGGCCCAGGCGAGAATGCCGTCGCGCTCGGCCAGGAGGCGGTCGGACAATTGCTTGTCGCGCTTGGCAGGAGGGATTGTGATGGTAAAGGGCACCATGTGCAGGCGCCGCCGCATGGCCTCATCCACATTGCGGATGGCGGGCTTGTGGTTGCCTGCGACCAGCAGCTTGAACTGCGGGATGAACTCGAAGAAATCCTGGCGCATGAAGCGGGCGGTGATCTTGTCGCCGCCGGTCAGCGCCTTGAGCTTGCTCTCGGCCCAGCGACGACCCTGCTCCGTCTCGATGGAAGTCACGATGCGGGCACCCCGCAGTCCGGCCATGTCGGTCGGATGCCGCTCTGACGTGGTCGCCATGAACATGTCCATGGCGGCGACGGTGGCGTAGTCACCCAGGATGGCCGTCAGGGTGTTGGCGAAGACCGACTTGCCGTTGGCGCCGGTCCCGTAGAGGAAGAACAGCGCATGCTCGCTGGTGACGCCGGTGAGGCAGTAGCCGGCGACACGCTGGAGGTAATCCTGCAGATCCTTGTCGCCGCCGGTGACGGTGGCTACGAACTGCCGCCAGATCGGACAATCGCCCTGGGGTGTCGCCATGGTGATCTTGGTCATGGCCAAGGCGCGGTTATGCGGTTGGATCTGGCCGGAATGCAGATCGACCACGCCTCCGGGGGTGTTCAACAGCCAGGGATCGCGATCCCACACCTCGGTGGTGGCGGCATGGCTGCGATCCGCCCGTGCCAGGCGCTCGACGGCAGCGACCGTCGATGCGGACGACAACTTGGATCTCAACTTGGCGGAACGGGCGGCGGAAGCGGCATCACGGCAGATGAGCCTGGCCATGTCGTAAGCCAACAGGGTGCTTTCGCGCTCCCAACGACATCCGGTCCAGAGCAACCATTGACCCCAGCCGGCGACGAAGCGCCAATCCTCGGCATGGGCCTGGGTGAAGGCGGCAGCCAGGGCATCTTCCGTGAAGGCGACGGGCTCGGCGTCTTCGTCATCCTCGTCCGCGTCGGCAGGATCAGCTCCGTCATGGGCGGCGCCGTGCCGCTGATCACGCTCCCACAGACGTTCGGCTTCGCGTTGCAGCCGATCCACCGGCCAGGGCGGATCGATCCGGGCCTCGTTGTAGGCGACGATCTCATCCCAGGCATCTGCCGGGGTGATATGCCCCTCGCGGCAACGCCGGATCCAATAGCCCATCACCCGCGACAGCGCGTCGAACCGAGTGGTGCCATCCATGCCGCCTTCACGGATCTGCTGGCTGAACAGGTCGGTGACCGAGCCGCGGGCAGTGCCGGCGTCATTGAAGTCGAGCCACGAGGAGCCTTCGCCATCCAAGGGAGGCATGGCCAGAACGGCCTCCACCAACTCGCCCAGGTCGCGCTCGATCGGACCGGTGGACAAGATTTCGACCAGGCGCCTACAGCCGTTTTTGGCGTGGATGGTGCCTGCGACCCGGATGGGCTGATGGGCTGAACGGAAAGAGGGGTCACCGCCGACCTTGGTGGCGATGATGTGACGGACCCGGCAGACTGTGGTGATGTCGTCGCCTTCAGCCGGTTCAGTCAGGCGCCAATAGAGGTGGAGCTTGCGCTGGCCTTCCGGCGTGACGCCGCCTGAGGCCACTTCCATGGTGGCCGGGCCGATATGGCGGATCAGGTGGTCGCGCTTGGCGGCGATGTCCCCGTGATCCAGGTCGACCAGGACCACCTGGGTCTGGACCACATCCTCGGACTTGGCCGAGCCGGGCTTGGCTACGGTGCCGGGGACCACATAGATGGCCATGTCGCCATGGGCCGCCCAATTGGCTTGGCGGATCAGATTGGCTGCGAGGTCATCGTCGGCTTCCAGGAAGGGGGTATGCGAGGGCTGGGCCTCATCGGTGCCCTTTTCCGGCAACGCCCGCACCGGCACCCAGCCGTCACAATAACCGAACAGCACCTCGGCATAGGCCGTGATCATGGCGGGATCGGGCTCGGTGCCGTCCACGATGGAAACCGGGGTCTGCGCGGTCATGCCCAGCACCTCGTTTTCCAGGGGCAGAACCGGCACTCGAAGTAGTCGGGATCGGAGCTCATGCGCGGCAGCAATTCGCCGGCATCGGTCGCCTGCAGGATGCGTACCGCTCGGTCACTGATACGCTGGGCCAGTTCCCCGTCGAAGGACACCAGTTCGTGGTGCAATTCGGCGGTGTCCTTGTTGATGGCCGTGAACAGCGCCGGGTTGGCGGAGATACCGGGGACCGTGCCTTCCATGTAGGCCTGGTACAGAGCGATCTGCGCCGCGTAGACCGGCTTGGAGACGGTGACACCCTTGGCCACCGTTTCGCGCCAGTTCTTCGCGTTCATCGTCTTGCATTCCCACAAGGCGGGATAGCCCATCCCGGGTATGACCGGGCCGTCGGCCAGAATGCCGTCCACATGGCCGCGGACCTGGCCACCAGCGACAGAGAAGCCGAACTGCTCGCCGTCGGGCCGGTTGCCCTTGCGAGTGTAGATGTCGAAGCCGGCCCGCCGCAGCCAGCGGATCGCGACATCTTCCAGGGCATGGCCGATGGCGAAGATGCGAAGTGTCTGGCCGTTGAAATCGGCACCGGAATCCTTGGGCGCGCCCGCGAATTCGAACTGCAATGCCCGCTCGCAGGAATGTCCCAGACGGGAGCCGCCGAGATAGGCACGCGGCGGTGTCGCATCCCGGTCGGCAATCAGTCCGGAATCGATCAGGGCATTGATGCGTTCGGCAATGCTGGGCTGGTGATTGAAATCCAACATCAGAACGGTATCTCCCTGCTGTCGGACGCGGCGGTGGCGCGCATGGCGTCCTGAAATCCCTCGACGGCGGCCTCGATCAGGCTCAGCACTTGAGCCTCGGAGAGGTCGGCCAGGCGCTTGTCCCAGCCGATTTCGTCCATCAATTCGGCAACCAGCTTCATGGCGGCGCGGATCGCGGCCTGTTCCTGCTCGGTGAGGTCAACCATGGCCGGAGATCTCCGCGCCAATCGTGACCAAAAGCCCTGGCAGGCTTTGGAGCAGAACCAGACCGAGGGCCGAGGCCGCTTCGATCGCACCGGGTCTCGCCAGCCAAATCCATGAGCAGGCTGCCGGCAGACCGCACACAGCACTCCACGCGGGTGCCATTGGCGCAGGCGGGAAGTGGCTGACATGGGCGCCATCCATCACGCCGCCCTCGCCGACGTGTCGGTGCTGGCGTCGAACACCAAGGTGCGGATGGCCTGGCGATTAAACCGGAACGCCAGCAGCGCCGAGGCCTGATAGCGGGTCAGGCCGAGGTCCTGGCGGAATTCCACCGGCAACAACGCCAACTGCTTGTCGGTGGGGGGCTGGTTGAGCCACCGCCGCGACTTGTGGGCGCTTTCGTCGGTTTCGTTCTGGTTCAGCCAGTCATCGGCGGCAGCCAGGCAGACGGTCCGGTCGCCGATGGCCAACAGATGGGGCGTGCCCCTGGCGAGACCGCCAACGCCATACCAACGACCGTTGAGGAAGAAGACGCCACCCCAGGCATTGAAGCCACTGGCCACCAGCGCGGCATCGTCGCCAAACAGATCACACCACCGGAAACTGGAGCGCTTCAGCAGGTCGATCTCGGTCATCAGGAACTCGGTGACCGGGGTGCCAGGGTCGGAGGCGGCACGTTCCCAGACATGGCCGCAAAGCGGGCATTCGGTGACGCCGAGCGGCACCACGGCGCCGCATTCCGGGCATTCCTTGGTCGGGGCCTCGCCGTTGCCCTCGCTGCCGTTCAGGTCGATGTCCTGTTCCAGCGAGCCATGCATGATGCTCGACGTGCCGAAGTCCAAGACGATGCAGTCGGTCTTGATGACCCCGGGATGCTCCTCCGGATTGACGGTGCGCAAGCCCCGACCGACCATCTGGATCATGGTGCTCTTGTAGGAGCTGGGGCGGAGCAGCACCACGCAACTGGTGGGCGGGTGATCCCAGCCTTCGGTCAGCACCGCCACATTGATGACGACCTGGGCCTTGCCATCGGCATAGTCGGCCAGGGCGGCCTTGCGTTCACCATCGGGCATTTCGCCGGTGACCATGATGGTCCGGATGCCAGCGCTTTCGAAGGCGGCGGTGACGCCGCGGGCGTGTTCCACAGTGGAGCAGAACACCACGGTCTGGCGCTCGCCGGCCTTGGCCTGCCAATGACGGATGACCGCCTCGTTGACCGGCACGGTGTTCATCACCCGCGACACTTCGGCCATGTCGAAGTCATCTCCCGAGCAACTGACCTTGGCCAGATCCTCCTGGACACCGACATCGATAACGAAGGTCCGGGGCGGCACCAGATGACCAGCGGCGACCAATTCGCCGATCCGGATCTGGTCGGCGACGTTCGAGAAGATGGGCCGCAAGCCCTTGCGATCGCCCCGATTGGGGGTGGCCGTGACGCCATAGATCCGGCACATGGGATTGCAGTGCAGCGCCCGGTCGATGATCCGACGATAGCTGTCGGCCGCCGCATGATGGGCTTCATCGATTACCAGCAGGTCGATGATCGGCATGGTGTCCAGGTTGGCCTGGCGGGCCAAGGTCTGGACCATGGCGAAGGTGACTTGGCCGTCCCAGGACTTGGTCTTGGAATCCACCACCGAGGTGGTCAACAACGGGGCGACACGGCCGAACTTGGTCCGGTTCTGATCGGTCAATTCATCGCGGTGGGCAAGCACGCAGGCCTTGGCCTGGGTGCCGCCGATCACCTCGCTGGTGGTGGCCGACAGCATGATGGTCTTGCCGGCCCCGGTGGGGGCGACGCCCAGGGTGTTTTGGTGTTCGTCGAGCGCGCGGGCGCTACGCTCGACGAACAGCTTCTGACGGGGGCGCAGCAGCATGGCCGTTCCCCCTACTGGGCCCAGGAGGGACGATTGCCGGTATTGGCGATCGTCGCGCTGGTGGACTGCCCGGCGGGCTTGGGCGCCGAGCTGACGATCCCCATCAGGCCGGTGTATTCCTTGTGATCGGTCGTGATGGCGGCGCGGATCTCGTTCTTGTCGTCGCCATTGGTGTCCTTGCCGACATCAATCCGGGCCAGAAATTCCAGACCATCCAGATCGCCAATGCCGGTGATGCGCCGTGCCGACTGGGCCTGGGGGGAGGAATCCTTGTCGGACAGGCCATGGGCGGAGTTCAGCATGGCGCGCACCAGGGCGCGGCCCATATTGCCCCACTCGGGTCCCTTCGGGCTGTACAGGCCGATCAGGGTGAAGATCTTGCGCCGGGCATAGGGGCCTTCCAGCACGGTGAATTCACCGCTGATGTAGACCGAGCCGGTGGTCCCGCGGGTGGCATAGCCGCCGGTCCAGCCCTGGGTCGGGTCGTCGTAGCCGCCGGGGCGGATGGACAGCCGGACCTTGGCGATGGTGCCCTTGGGGATGATGTTGACGACCGGTTTGGCGTCGTTGAAGTCGTTCCAGGAATTAGCCATGACAGTGCGCTCCTCTCGTCAGGATTGGGCGTGTTCGGAATTGGTGGGGGCCGGGGCGGCAGCGTTGGGGCGGCCATACTCCAGGCGCTGGGCGGCAGGCGCGGCGGGGCCGCGGATCTTGTCCATCAAGCGGCCGAGATGCGGCTCTTCGATCAGGTCCAGGCGACCGCTGCGGTCCTTGGCCGGATAGCCCCAAGCGTTCAGGGTTTGGCAGATGAAGGCCCGGTGAAGCTGGCCGTCGTCGCCCTTCACGTCGGTCATGGTGATGACCTGATCGACGATGCCGGGGAGTTCCAGCCCGGTCTTGGCTCCGTCGATCTGGGGCACGAAGACCTTGCGGTTGAAGTCGTCCAGCTTCTCGTCCAGGACGCCCACGAAGACGATGTTCTTGCCGCGGGTGTGCTGGAGGTGCGTCAACCAGCCGATCATTTCGCGGCCGTGGAGCCCATAGGCGCCGCGGATGTCGGGCTTGCCGGTCTTGTCCGAGAAAGCATCCGGCTGACCGCGGCACCACTGGAAGCAGAGGCGGCCAGCGACGGTGATCGAGTCGATGAAGACCGTGTCGTAGCGATCCAGAACCTTGGGATCGCCGAACCGCTCGCAGACCGCATCGTAATGGGCCTGGCTGTAGGGCTGGTCGTCGCGCAGAGCCGGATTGGGGCCGCCGATGAAGACGGCAAAGTCGCGGCATTCAGGCCAGGTGCGCGGCCGGATGGTGTCACCCGGCCAGCCCTCAATGGCGAGGTCACCCGCCTCCAGATCCATGAACAGCGCCGTCGAATACGGCTGGCCATTGGCCAGGGTCGTGCTCGACAGCAGCGTCCACAACAGCGACGTCTTGCCGATGCCGGGCCTGCCGAAGATGCAGGCCTTGATGCCGCGGGGCTCCGCCAGCCGCTGGTCGGCGGTGATGATGCGGAAGCCCTGGTTGGGGGTGTTCGCGGTCTCGGACATTATTCCGCCTCCAAGTTCTGGATGGCGGCCTCGACCGCATTGGACACACCAATGGCGCCAGCGCAGCGGGCGTAGTCGTGCAGGCGGCGCAGACCGGAAACCTGGCGAATGAGAGCGGAAGAGGCCTTTTCCAGGACCTGGATGGCGAGGGCCACGTCATCGACGCTGGCGTCCTCGATGGCCTTGATCACCGAGGTGGTCTCGTCGCCGCTCGGGGGCACCTCGATGGTGTCCGGGATGGCGTCGAAGGACATCTTCTTGCGCAAGCGTTCGAGCAATTGAATAGACATTAGGGTGCTCCTTTTCGTCAGAGCCAGATTTCGTCGGTGATGCTGCTGCCGGGCCCTGACGCCGCTCTGGAGCCTGCGGTCGAGGTATTCGCCTTGATGGCTGTTCCATTCCCCCGAAGACCCGGCATGAAGTGCTGGGCTCAGTCGTCGCCCGTCGCTTCGCGGGGGCTGTTCGGCGTCTGGCCGGATTCGGTGGCGTAGATGGAATAGAGCGGAGTGCCGTCAGCAGCCGTACCGGCGCCTTCAATGCGGTAGTCCTCGCCAGGCTCGATCACCTGGTTCAGTTCCCAACGTCGGTACAGGCCGGGCAAACGGAGGAACTGGTTGTCCGAAGAGTCGTGCATTCCCAGGTTTCCCTTGGCTGCTGGCCGGACCATCCGGACCAATCGAAAGGAAAACGCGGTGCACCTGCGGGATTTGGGACAGGCCCGCATCAGATTTCTCCCAGCACGTCGCGAAGACGAGCAAGGGCGCGCTGGTAGCGCTTGCGGACGGCGTCATAGCCAAGGCCGAGGCGGTCAGCGACATCACGCTGGCCTTCGCCCATCATCACCACGGCGACAACGATGTCGGCGTCGGAGCCGATCAGATCTGTCAGGACACGGTGGACAAAGCTGGCCACTACGTCAGGGTCAGTCCCGGCAGGCAGGCCAAAGCACGAAGACTTGGATGCGGGAGAGCCGAATTCATCGGGATCGGGAAGTTCTTCATGTGTCGCGGCTTCCGCCCAGCGGCGACGGAGGCCGACACGGATATCGCGTTCGACATTGGCGATCAGGGTGGCCGCGACCCGTTTGATCCGGCTCAGATCCGCCCGCTGCATGCCCATGGCAAAGCGACCGGCGATCTCGGAGGCAAGTTCATTGGCGTCGTTGCGGAAGAATCGCCAGAGCCGCCGATAAAGATTGTCAAGCCCAGGCCAGAGCCCCAGCCACACCATGGCGGCGGCGACATCACGGTCACCTCGGCGTGTCTGCGCTGCCGCGACCAGGGTGGCCAGGATCTGATCCTTGTCGTCCGGGGCCCCATCGCGGCTATGGAGATAATCCAGCACCGCAGTGACATCGACGAAGCGGCCAAGAATGTGATGTTCCTGCCGTAGAACTTCGAACTGGGTGTGGGACGAATGAAGGGTAAGGGTCCGCTCGAAATCCGCGTGGATTTGCTGCCAGAGAGCGCGCACGAAATGCCTGCCTTACGGCCGGGCATCTCGTGCCTCCTGGTGGCCAGGTCAGGGCGTCGTGCGCCTCTCTGTGGGGGGCTTTGGGGTGGGGGCTGCCTATCGCCGCGTCGGCACGGCCGCCGTGGGCGGGGACGACAGCGCGGCCGGATTGGGCAGTTCGTTCAGGGTGCGGCAGCCCCGGCAGACGCCGGTGGCGGGGAATCCGACCAGGAATTCATGGCCACGTGCGAAGCGCAGGTGCAGGCGCCCGTCACGCAGGATGCCGAGCAATTTGCCGCAGCGGCTGCACCGCCATTCCGTTTCCTTGTCCATCTTGATCTCCCGTGGTGTTGGTCACGGAAGGCAGGATGAATTGGTGGTCTGTACGGGGAGCGGATGAGGTCTGTATGGAGGCTGTATCGCCGCCGAGTTCAGTCTTCCGGCAGAAAGACGAAGGCGAAGGAGACGTCGCCGTCCGGGGCGAAGCTGTAGACGGCATGCCCCTCGTCGGTCCGGATGCTCGGAAATATCCGCCAGGATGACCGGCCGGTCTTGATGTCGAAGATGGCTCGAGCGCGCTGGAAGATCTGCTTGCTGGACACCAAATCCGGCCCTTCTGTGGTTGCGTCGAAATGCCCGCGCTTGGTCAGGGCTGCACGAATGGACTGGAAGCTGGAGAGCGCCACGTCGCGTACGATGGTTCCGCCCTTCCTCACCACCGTCCGGTTGGTCTGGTCGGCAAAGACGTCGTAGTGGCTGGCAGCGCCTCGAAGATCGTCGAGTTGGCGCTGATGAAGATCCAGCCAGCCTGGCGGTTGGCCCGCTTCCCTGACCAACGCCCGCGCGACGATCTGTCCGGCTGCCAGATGCGGCCCCGCCGGACTGCGCCCGCCGATGCCGCCGAAGTAGCGGATTGGATCAACTGCGGTGGTCAGTCCTTTATCGGCCAGACCAACGACATCGGACAACACCAGCACCGTAACGCCGCGATCCGCCAATCGCTGGACGGTATCATCGGGCAGAAAGCGCTCGGTCGGCACTAGCACGGCATAATCACCATCCGCCTGCCGGGACTGGAGGGCATCAAGCGCCTCGGCATAACCCGGCGCCCTGGTGCGGGTCATGAAGAAGATGGGATAGCGGAGGCCGGGCTCGGGAATGAAGGTGCCTATCCGGAATGTGTCGCCCATTCCCGATACCGCTTCCACCTTGGGGTGAACACTCAAGGCGGTGGCTAGTGAACGGCACAGCCGCGCCGGATCGACCGCCAGCAGCGCGACATCCTCGGCGGTCAGGGCGATGGGCCGGCAGTCGGCCGGCACATTGCCGCACAGGGCAAGATACCCGCCACTCTCGGCGGGATGGACGGTGCGCGGGCAGTCCGCACCACCTGGCCGAGGGCACGGATAGGTGTCCGCGACCCGACGAAGAGCGAGAATGCCGGCCCGTTCGAGACCATCCGCCAGTTCGGCACCGAGAACCGTCTCCCGCAGGTGACGGCGTGGCCCGCCGAGCGGGAAGTTGGTTTCAAGCCGATCCCAGAACCGGCCCAGATCCAGCATGTCTCACCTGCGTCACCATGAAACCGTTGGCTTGAAGGAATGCCTCGGCAACCGAGCCGTCACGGTCGCGGTCGTATTCGGCCACGTTGGGGGGCCTCACCTCCAGCTTGCGCGCCCTGCCGCCCTGGGAATACTTGATATTGAAGCAGGCGCGGACCAGCGAGCCGCTGTGGATGTCAACCGCTCCGCCATCGGCGATGATCCCGAGAAGATCGCGCGCCTTTAGGATCTGCATCATCCGCTGGTCGTCGTCGCGGGCGATCCACAGCTCGCTAAGGCAGATGTTATCCATCCCCTCGACTATCGCCAGCGTGCCGCCGCTGGTGCGCAGCGCCTCCAGCGAATAGGGCTGGCCTTCCGGGAAGTAGTCGGGATCGCTGAACATCACTTGGCCGAACGCGCGGCAATAGGCGCCACGCTCCGCCGCCGTCTGGGCGTTGATCTTCAGGATGCCCGTCCGGGTGTCGTAGATGACCATATCGTGCTTCTGCGGCCTGTAGGCCACCCGCGACCGCTGGTGGCGCTTGGTCAGCGACCCCTCGGTGCGGAACGGCCGGCCGTGGGTGACCTGGAAGCGGATTTCGTCTTCATCCGGATAGACATAGATTTCGCAGACTGGACTGCGTTTGCGGGCGTCGAACCAGGGGGAGAGCGTCTGCTCAAGTTCGGCCACTTTGGCTCTGGCAGCAGCGAGAGAGAACCGACGGTCATCCCGCGATTGGTGTTCGTGGAACTTCTTGACCTTCTGGCAGGCCGTCCGCTCGTGGCAGACCCGGAGGATCCTGGGGTGCCGGAAAAAGACGGCGATGGCGAAATCGCCGGGCGGCAGATCGTCGTCAAGGCCGCTCAGATCTGTGCCGGTGCGCTCGGCCTCGTCGAGAATGTCGTCGTGGCCGGTTTCGTCGGCCATGTCGTCGAGCATGTAGAGAACTTCCAGCAGTTCGGCCGGCATCTCCTCATCCGGTTGGGTGAAGACCTGCATCAGCCGGAGATCGCTGTCGTCATCCTCGCCAAGCTTCGTCACGTCGATGCCATTCCGCGCGAAATACTCGGCATGGCCAGCCAGCAGCGGCGCCAGAAAGCGCTGCTTGTCTACCGACTGGAGGAAGGCGAGGCTGCTGAAATTCCTGAAACGAAGCTGCGGCATGAATTGCCCCCTGACCGACCGTGAACCCGATGGACCCAAACCCTAGAATGCGTTCATCTGCACCGCCGCGGCATCCTCGGCCAGATGCAGGTCGAGCAGGCGGTAGCACATGGCCTCGTTGGAAACGTTGGAGAAGCCGCCCTCGCCGATGACCTCGTCGGCCAGCGAGCGTAGGCGGGGATCAAGGATCCCCGCCTTCCTGGAGGCATCCAGACCATCCCAGACGGCTGGCTTGCCGTCGCAGATTTCGAGCGCGGTGCCCCGAACGGCCAAGGCCGGCATCAGCAGCCGGGCAGCGAACTGATCCGCCTGCCACTCGGCCGGAGCCTTGCTCTCTCTGGCCCGGCACACCATGGTCGGTGCCGCGTCGGCCGCCGCTGGGAATAGCGACAGCGTCATCTTTTCCATTTCCAGCAGCGGACGGTGAAGCTGCCAGTGGCCGATCTCGTGGGCCACGGTGAAGGCGAAACGGCCCTCCTTGCCCTCCAGCGACTGGTCGATGCAAACTTTGCGCGTCTCGAACCATGTTGCCCCGAGGACGTCGGGCATGCCGAGCAGCGACTTCAGATCGGCGATCTCCAACACCAGCCCGAGATAGCCCTCGACGATTTCATCCACATCGATGGGCGGCTTCGCCGGCTCATTGCGCCATTTCCCGTAACTGCGCAGTAGTTCAGAGACGGCATGGTCGATCTCGGAGGATCGCAGAAAGGGAACCTTGATCTGGCGCATCAGTTGTCGTCCTTGGCCTTTTCCAGTAATTCCATCAGCTTCTCTACCGAGACGTTCTGCTCACGGGCTTGGCGCAGGAACTCCGGCATGCCCGGGCTGGCCTTCACGTAATCGGTCACTTCGCTCGATACCCGTCCCGCCGCCGCCATCAACTCGTCAAAGTTTTCCTGAAGGACCTCAGCCAACCGGCGGATAGCATCCTCCCCAGGAACTGCCTTCTCGGCGCCGGTCTCAACCCTCGACAGGAAGGTTGCTGACAGGCCAGCGCGTTTGGCTGTCTCCCGAAGCCCAAGCCCCAGTTCTGTCCGCTTGCGGCGGATACGAGTGCCGAAGCTCACCGTGTTCATTCCGTTACCCCATGTTGCCACTGTACCCTAAACCCTAAACGGTTGGGGCGTCAAGTGTCTGTCCCAATCGGCGAGCCTAAGGCGCGTTCTGACAATAGCTTAGGCCTCGAAGACGAGTTTGATTCCATGTCCCTCGCCCTCCATCCCGACTACATGACCGCCGCCGAACGCCTCGACGAAATCGCCGAGATTCTGGCGACCGGGGCCATGCGCATGATGGCGCGGAAGTCCACTCGTTTATCTGATGACGCCGGAGACTGTTCCGTCGACTTCACTGGCCACCAGAGCGTCCATGGGTCTGACCGCAAGTGCTGGAGACCCCGTAAATGACAACCGCAATTCTTACCCAGGTGGCCGAATTGCCCACCCTGCCGACGCCCAAGTTGAAGGCGATGTGGCGGGAGCTGAATGGCACAGAGCCGCCGCCCTACAACCGCATCTTCCTGGTCAAGCGACTGGCCTACCGGATTCAGGAACTGGCCTTCGGCGGATTATCGGTCCAGGCCGAACGCCGCCTCGACGATCTGGTCGATGAGCTGGACGGCAAGAAGAAGCCAAAGCCCAAGGACATGACCGCGCCGATCGTCGGCACCAAGCTGATCCGGGAATGGCAGGGAGTGATGCAGGACGTGACCACCCTGGCCGACGGCTTCGAATGGCAGGGCCGCCGCTACCAGAGCCTGTCGGCGGTGGCCCGCGCCATCACCGGCACGCGGTGGAATGGGCCGCTGTTCTTCGGCCTGCGCAAACACGGCAAGCTGGAGACTCACCGATGATCCCGCCCAAGCCTATCCGCAAGGTCCGCTGCGCCATCTATACCCGCAAGTCCTCGGAAGAGGGGCTGGAGATGGAATTCAACAGCCTCGACGCTCAGCGGGAATCCTGCGAGGCCTATATCACCAGCCAGAAGGCCGAAGGCTGGGTGCCGGTGCCCGACCACTACGACGATGGGGGCTTCTCCGGCGGTAATCTGGAGCGTCCCGCCTTGAAGCGCCTGCTGGCCGACATTGAGTCCGGGCTGATCGACGTGGTGGTGGTCTACAAGATCGACCGCCTGTCGCGCTCGCTGATGGATTTCTCCAAGCTGGTCGAGGTGTTCGACCGCAACGCCGTCACCTTCGTGTCGGTGACCCAATCGTTCAACACGACGACCAGCATGGGGCGCCTCACGCTCAACATCCTGCTGTCTTTCGCCCAGTTCGAGCGGGAAGTGATCGGCGAGCGCATCCGCGACAAATTCGCCGCGTCCCGGCGCAAGGGCATGTGGATGGGCGGCGTGCCGCCGCTCGGCTACGACGTGGTCGCTCGCAAGCTGGTAGTTAACCAGCCCGAGGCCGATCTGGTCCGCCATATCTTCGACCGTTTCCTCAAGGTCGGCTCCGCCACCCTGCTGGTCAAGGAACTCAACGCCGCCGGTCACCATACCAAGTCCTGGACCACCCAGGACGGCAAGCACCGCGACGGCGCGCCCATCACCAAGAACTTCCTCTACAAGCTGCTCGACAACCGGGTCTATCTCGGTGAGGCCGTCCACAAGGGCGAAGCCCATGCTGGCGAGCACCCCGCCATCATCGACCGCGCCACCTGGGACAAGGTGATGGCGGTGAAGACCGACAATGCGCCCAGGAAACGGGCCAATGCGGTTCGGTCCTCGACCCCGGCGCCGCTGAAGGGGCTGATCCACTGCGCCCATTGTGGCCGGGCTATGACGCCGAGCCATACCCGCAAGAAGGGGCGGCTGTACCGGTACTATACCTGCATGAAGGCGATCCATTCCGGCCACGAGTCCTGTCCGGTGCGCAGCATCGCCGCCGGTGAGATCGAGGCGGCGGTGATCGGGCAAGTTCGCGCCCTACTGCGTGCTCCCGAGATCCGCGCCAGGGCCGAACGGATGGCACCATCCATGTCCCCGGCCGATCTGCACGCCGCCCTCGATCGCTTCGAGGCACTCTGGGACGAGCTGTTCCCGGCCGAGCAGGCCCGCATCCTCCAGCTTCTGGTCGAGAAAGTGGCCATCGCCCCAGACGGCGCCGAAGTCCGCCTGCGCGCCGAGGGGCTGGCCAGCGTCATCGCCGACATCACCGCCCAATCCACCGACAGGAGCGCGGCATGACCACCAACATCCGGATCGACACCCTGACCGTCCGCGTGCCACTGACACTGCGGCGGTATGGCGGGCGAAAGCTGGTGATCGTGCCCGAGGGCGAGGGTGTGCCGGTGCGCGCCAAACCCACCCCCGACGATACCCTGCTGAAAGCGCTGGCCCGCGCCCATCGCTGGAAGCGCATGCTGGAATCCGGGCAGGTAGCATCCCTGAACGAATTGTCCGAAGCCGAGAAGATCAGCCCATCCTACATGACCCGAATCTACCGCCTGACCTTGCTGGCCCCCGACATCGTTGAGGCCATCCTCGATGGCCGCCAGCCTCGAACCCTACAATTGGCCGACTTGATGGATAACATTCCGGTGGAGTGGGAGCAGCAGCGGGAGATAATCTTTGCTTAGATTTCGTCCGCAGAATGTGACGCTACATTCTGCTGGGTGACCTTGGTCGTTATTCATATGCCGCTTTCGGGGGGGTTATCCCGATCTTGACACGCCTCACGGTTGCTGAGATAAAAACTAGACGGTTTTGACGTCCTGTCCCGTCAGGTTTCTATGATAGCTTCGGGGGATGGCGTGCCCAAGCAGGACCTCAGGTGGGGGGTGAGGCGGCGGCTCGAATTCATCGAGCAGCGTCTCTTCTGGGAAGGCAGGGTCAACCGCCACGACCTCTCCGAGGCGTTCGGCATCTCCTCCCAGCAGGCGTCGGCGGACTTCGCCCGGTATCTTGAGATCGCCCCTGCGAACGCCACCTACGACCGTTCGGCCAAAGGATACGTGCGCGGCCCCGCCTTCTCGCCGACGTTGGCCGAACCCGACGCCTCCCGCTATCTCGCGCATCTCCGGCTCGTCGGCGATGGCGTCGTTGAATCCCCGATGCCTGGACTGTCCTTCATGCCCGAGTTCGACGTCGTCCCCGGTCCGGCGCGCAGGATCGACGCCCGGGTGCTCCAAGCCGTTGTGGAGGCCATTCGCGATGGCCGGGAGATCGAGGTCTCATACCAGTCAATGTCGCGTCCCGAGCCGGAGCGCCGATGGATAGGCCCCCACGCACTCGCCTGGGACGGGTTCAGGTGGCATGTCCGCTCCTGGTGCCCGAAGACCGTTGGTTTCCGGGATTTCGTCCTTGCCCGGATGTCCGCCCCAAGCGGCACCCGTCGGGGAAGCGGCGACCCGGGGACCGACAAGGGATGGCACAACCGGGTGCGTGTGATCATCGGCCCACACCCCGGGCTGTCGGAGGGGCAGCGGAAGGCGGTGGAGGCAGACTATTCGATGACGGGTGGGGTTTCCGTGATCGATGTCCGCACGTGCTTCCTCTGGTATTTCCTCCGGCGCTTTGGCCTCGATGGGGACGCGGCGTCGCGACGCCCGCAGGACCAGCACGTCGTTCTGCTGAACAGGGATGACGTCCTGGCGACCTTTGCGGAACGGCAGGATGTCTGACCGATGAACCAACAGACCCCCGTTGAGCCGAAGCGAATGACGCCGGTCCTCCGGATGGCGGTGCTGTCCGGCGTCAAGGCGTCGGTGCAGTTGCATCTCCGCCTCGGGGGAGCGGTCGACGCGGTGGACGACAAGGGACGCACGCCGCTCATCCTCGCCGCATCACGGGGGCACGCCGAGATATGCCGGCTCCTGCTCGATGCGGGCGCCGATCTCGCCCGCATCGACATGGAGGGCAAAGACGCGCTGCAGGCGGCGACCGCCAAGGGGCACCATGCCGTAGCCGAGCTAATCCGGGCCTCCGCGGCGTCCCTTTCGGCCCCTACGCCGGTTCCGGTGGCCGTGGTCGACGATCCCGATGCCCGCGATGCCGGAGGAGGCGTTCGCGCGGGCCCGCCGACATCCGAACCTGTGCCTGAGGAAGCGGAAACCGAACCGGTCGTCGACGTGATTGAAGCCGTCGAACCCGATCCTGTGCCGGAAGCCGCCCCCGTCGGGGCCGTCGCGGAGCCATCCACGGCGGCTCCGGAGGGTGTGGCGGGCGAGCTCGTCCCTGCGGACGTATCGTCCTTTTCGCATTCCCGGCATGATGCCGAAGAGTTCGATCTGTCGGGTTGGGAGGAGGAGAAGGATTCCCCGCCTCCACCGGCCGATCCGACCTGCGCCGACCGAGCGGACGAGCTTCAGCGACGCCTCTCGCTCCACGTTCCCATCGACCTGGACGCGGGTTGGGACGACGTCGATATCGATCTTCCCGACATCCTCGTCTCCGTGCGCCGCAGGGCGAAGCTCGACGGCGACGAGGAAGCCGCTCTCAGGGAACTTGTCCTGGTAGCCGTCGCGGACGGGCGGATCAGGGGCGAATTCCTTGCCTTGGTCGCGCCGCGTGACCAGGACGATCCCGACGTGCCCGACCCGGACTGCCTCGCCAACCTCCGGGTGATGCTCGGCGACATGGGGGTCGTCGTCGACGACGATCCATTCTCGCCCGACCGGCCGAGCGAAACCGGCGCCTCTGACGACGAAGATGATCGCTTCCAAGACGAGGTGGCGGAGGGGCTGGCGTTCCTTCGGAACCTCAATTCCAACAGGGCCGACCCTTTGACCCACTACATCGGCGGCCTGCCCCGCGACCGCCTGACCCGCGACGACGAGGCCTCGCTCGCCATGGAGATCGAACGCGGCACCAAGGCCGCGCTCGCGGCGGTGGCGATGAGCCCAGCCGCGGTTTCCGAGCTTCTCACCGCGGTCGAGGCGGTTATCAGAGGGGAGACGCCTCCCCAGGACGTTCTGGAGTCTGATGATGAGGAGCGCGAGGACGACGACGACGCGGTCCTCGACGAGGACGGCGGTCCGGGAGTGGACGGCGACGACATGTTGACGGGACATCCGCTTCAGCCGGAACTGATGTTCCGTCTGGAGGCGATCCGCGACCTCTGCCGCAGGCTCTCTCAAGGGCAGGACGGCGGTTTCGCCGAGCGGCTGGGGGACCGGCTGGCCGCCCTCGGCCTTTCGCATGCCTTCGTGGCCCGGCTTCGCCGCGCCGTCGAGACGGACCCCTCGGGAGGCGAGGCGCGCCGCCGGATGGAGGCCGGACTCGAAACGGCGCGGAGGGCCAGGGAGAGGTTCGCCCTCGCCAACCTCAAGCTGGTCGTCTGGGGCGCCAAGAAGTTCGGAGGCCTGACTTGGCCTGACAGGATACAGGAGGGCAATCTCGGCCTTCTCAAGGCCGTGGAGCGGTTCGACCACCGC
The DNA here is from genome assembly GCF_000829825.1 of Paramagnetospirillum magnetotacticum MS-1. NCBI lineage: Bacteria > Pseudomonadati > Pseudomonadota > Alphaproteobacteria > Rhodospirillales > Magnetospirillaceae > Paramagnetospirillum > Paramagnetospirillum magnetotacticum. The sequence continues at coordinate 90,143 of NZ_JXSL01000033.1, forward strand.
CGCGGAGCCAAGTTCTCCACCTACGCGACCTGGTGGATCAAGCAGGCGGTCACCCGGGCCGTCGCCGACAAGGGCCGCACCATCCGGATTCCCGTGCATGCGCAGGAGGCTATGCGCAAGCTGCGGCGGGCGCAGAACGAGGTTTTCGCGCTCACGGGCCGCGAGGCTCTTCCGGAGGAGGTCGGCGAACTGACCGAAATCCCACTGGCGAGGGTCCGAAGGTTCCTCGCCGTCGCCGAGGAGCCGGCCTCCCTCGACGTCGAGGAGGTGGGCCTCCATGCGGCGGAGATGGCGTCCCGGGAGCCGGACCCGGAGGAGAGGCTCGCGGTCGCGGAGATCAAGGCGATGGTCAGGGGGCAGCTTGAACTCCTGCCCCCGCGCGAGGCCACGGTGATACGCCTGCGGTTCGGCATCGGATGCGAGAGGGAGTACACGCTTGAGGAGATCGGACAGCAGTTCGGCGTCACCCGCGAACGCATCCGCCAGATCGAGGCCAAGGCCCTCAGGAAGCTGAGCCACCCGGGCCGGATCAAGGCCCTACAGGGATGCAGATGATGGAACGCAATGCGACACCCCCTGTAAAGTCCCGCCCGGCGCCTCCGCGCGCCTCCGCCATGATCGAAGCGTTGCGGGGACTCGGATATTCGACGGCCACGGCGCTTGCCGACATTATCGACAACAGCGTGTCCGCCAATGCCCGCAATGTCTCGCTGACCTTCGGATGGGCTGGCGAAAGGAGCCATGTCGTCATCCTCGACGACGGCGACGGGATGGACGCCGCAGCACTCGACCTCGCCATGCGCCTCGGCGAGCGCAGTCCCATCGACGAGCGGGAGGCGGGGGACCTCGGCCGGTTCGGCTTGGGCCTGAAGACAGCTTCCTTCTCCCAATGCCGCAGTCTGACCGTGGCTTCGGCGAAGGCCGTCGAAATCCACTGCCTGCGATGGGACCTCGACGTCCTCGCGGCTTCCGCCGACGACGGATGGCATCTGCTGGAGGGACCTGCCGAGGGTTCCGAGGACATGCTGTCCCCGCTGGCCGACGTCGGCAGGGGAACTCTGGTTTTGTGGCAGGCACTGGACCGCATTGTCACGCCCGGCTTCAAGGAACAGGATTTCCTCGACCTCATCGACGGCGTGGAGCGGCACTTGGCCATGGTCTTCCATCGGTATATGGACAGCCCGCGCCCCAGGCTCCGGCTGACCATCAACGGGCGGCCCATTGCCCCGTGGGACCCCTTCATGGCCTCCCATCCCGCCACATACAGCTCTCCCGTCGCCCGGCTGGGGGACGTCGAGGTGCAGTGCCACGTCCTGCCGCACAAGGACCGCCTGACACCCGATGAGGCCGAGTCCGGCGGCGGCCCGCACGGCTGGACGGCCCAGCAGGGATTCTATGTCTACCGGAACGAGCGCCTGCTGGTGGCCGGAAGCTGGCTCGGCCTCGGCCAGAGACGCTCGTGGACGAAGGAGGAGGCCCACCGTCTGGCCCGGATCAGGCTGGACATCCCGAACTCGGCCGACGCAGCTTGGAAGATCGACATCAGGAAGTCGACGGCGAGGCCGCCGGTCGGAATAAGGGCGGCCCTCACTAGGCTTGCAGAGGATGCCCGTTCGCGCGCCCGGAAGGTTTTCGCCCACCGCGGCCAGCCTGTCCGCGTCGGTGGGGCGCAACCCGTCGTCCAGGCATGGCGGGCCGAGCACTTCAAGGGGGGGATGCGCTACCGCATCGACGACTCACACCCGGCCGTCCGAGAGGTGCTCGACCAGGCAGGCGACCTTGCCCCGCAGATCAAGGCGATGATCAGGGTGATCGAGGAGACCGTCCCTGTGCAGCGCATCTGGCTGGACACCGCAGAGGGCAAGGAGACGCCGAGGACGGGCTTCTCGGGCGATCCGCCGGCAGAGGTCCGCTCTGTCCTGTCGGCGGTCTACCGGAACCTCGTAGTCAGGAAGGGCATGTCGCCCGAACTCGCCCGGGAGCGCCTTCTCCACACTGAACCTTTCCATAACTACCCGGAGCTTGTCGGGAGCCTGCCCGACGACCCGGCCGCAGGGGGATGACATGACGTCCGCAGCCGAAGAGACCCGCCAGAGGGTCGTCAAGCTGGTGCAGGAACTGCTGGTCGACGAGGATGACAGGTCAGCGGTCACCCCCGCCCTGATCTCCGAGAAGATCGACCTCGTCCTCACCATGAAGCCGAAGTGGGGCGAGGGCCTTGACCGCGAGGCGGTGACCGACGAGCTGATCCGCCGGTTCAGCCTGTGGATCGGCGAGGACACGACCCTGAAGAGCGACGCCGGCCACGAGGCGTGGCTGGTGGCCACCCGCAAGCGGGACTGGAGATACTGGCAACGCTACCGGGAATGGCTTGAGCGCAGGCTGTCCTACAAGGCGGTGGAAGCCCTCGACAAATCCACGGACCCGGTCCTCGCCATGCTTGAGGATCCGCTCCGCGAAGGGGCGTGGGACCGGCGCGGCCTCGTCGTTGGCCACGTGCAGTCCGGCAAGACAGGCCATTACAGCGGCCTGATCTGCAAGGCTGCCGACGCCGGCTACAAGATCATCATCGTCCTCGCCGGCCTGCACAACAACCTGCGTTCCCAGACCCAGATGAGGCTCGACGAGGCTTTCCTCGGATACGAGACCAAGCCCAACCACGAGGACACCCTGCCGATCGGCGTCAGCGAGATCGACGGCGACCCGGCGATCCGTCCGAACTATGCCACGAACCGCACGAACGGCGGCGACTTCAACGCCGGCATCGCCCAGAAGCTTGGCATCACGCCGGAGCAGCGTCCCTGGCTGTTCGTGGTCAAGAAGAACAAGACCGTGCTGGAGCGTCTCCTGCGCTGGATTCGCAACCATGTCGCCAACGTCCACGACCCAGAGACGGGCCGCCGGATCGTGACGAACCTGCCGCTGTTCCTCATCGACGACGAGGCCGACCACGCCAGCGTGGACACCGGCGAGACCGTGCTGGATTCAGACGGCAAGCCCGACCCCGACCACCAGCCCACGGCGATCAACAGACTGACCAGGCGGATCCTCCATTCCTTCTCCCGGTCCGCCTATGTCGGCTACACCGCCACACCGTTCGCCAATATCTTCATCCACGAGCGGGGAGAGACCCGCGAGGAAGGCCCGGACCTCTTTCCGGCCAGCTTCATCGTCAACCTCGCGGCTCCGTCGAACTACATCGGCCCGGGGAAGGTCTTCGGGACGAGCGGCAAGGAAGGCCGCGACGGCGGGCTTCCCCTGGTGAGGCAGGTCGATGACTACTGCACGTCCGACGGTCTGGGCGGGTGGATGCCGCCCAAGCACCGTAACGGCCACCAGCCCCTCGTCGACGGAGAGGACACGCTACCCGGGTCGCTTAACGAGGCCATCGACGCCTTCGTGCTGGCCTGCGCGATCCGTAGGCTGCGGGGACAGGCCGACGGGCACAGTTCCATGCTCGTCCACGTCACCCGCTTCACCTCCGTGCAGAAGGCCGTCCATTCGCAGGTGGATGAGCGCGTACGACACATCAAGCAGCGGCTGACCCGTCGCATCGGCCACGAGCCGGTCGTCGCTGCGCTCAGGGGGCTTTGGGAAAGGGATTTCCAGCCGACGACCTCGGACATGGCCGAAGCCCATCCCGATTTGGTGAACGGCGACACGTTCGGCTGGAGGGAGATCGAAGCCACGCTGGCGGACACGATCTCCGACATCCAGGTCCGCATGATCAACGGCACGGCAAAGGACGCCCTCGACTACGCCGACCACGACGGCGCGGGCCTCAAGGTGATCGCCATCGGCGGCGACAAGCTTGCCCGAGGACTGACGCTCGAAGGACTGACCGTCAGCTACTTCCTCCGCGCGTCGAAAATGTACGACACCCTCATGCAGATGGGCCGCTGGTTCGGCTACAGGCCGGGCTATCTCGACCTCTGCCGCCTCTACACCACAGGAGAGCTCTGCGAGTGGTTTGGCCACATCGCGGACGCCTCCGAGGAGCTCCGCGAGGAGTTCGACCTCATGGCCGCCAGCGGAGCCACACCGCGGGAGTACGGACTGAAGGTGCAGTCCCATCCCGTGCTTCTCGTGACGTCACGGCTAAAGATGCGCTCGGCCCGGAACCTGATGCTGTCGTTCAGCGGCCAGCTCCTCGAAACCGTCGCATTTCACCGGGAGCGCGACGTTCTCGAACGCAACCTCGCCGCGGCCCGGCGGCTGGTGTCGTCGCTCGGCGCGCCCGAGGAGAACCCCCTCAGGATCAGGAATGGAACCAAGCAGGTATGGCGGGGATACCTGTGGGAGGGCGTCCCGGCGGCCGACGTCGTCGATTTCCTCATCGCCTACAGGACTCACCCGGAGGCCCACAAGGTCAACAGCGTCCTGCTTTCCCAGTTCATCCAGTCGCTCATGGCCGAGGGGGAACTGACGAACTGGACAGTCGCCCTTATCGGCGGCGGCGACGGGAAGCAGGCGGCGTTCCGCGACGGAGTCTCCGTCGACATGCTTCGGCGCGCCGCACACGGGGCCCACACCGACCGCTACTCCATCCGGCGCCTGATGTCGCCTCGCGACGAGGCGATCGACCTGGACGAGGCCGCGTGGAGCGTCGCGCTCGCCGTCACGCGGGCCGCGTTCCACGCCGACCCCGCGAGGCACGGGTCAGGCGAGCCGCCCGACGCCCCCAACGGCCCGGCCATCCGGCGCATCAGGGGATTCGGCGGCGAGGGCGTTCCCGCCCGGCCCGACCGCGGCGTGCTGTTCATCTACGCCATCGATCCCGACCTCGCCGGGCCGGAGGCGGGGCTGCCGCCCGACGCGCCGCCGGTGGTCGCCTTCGCCGTCAGCTTCCCCGACAGCAGGTCGGGAACCAAGGTGGAGTACAAGGTCAACAACGTCGCATGGGAGCAGGAATATGGCGCCGCAGACTGACGCCGAGAGCCTGCGCCAAGCGTGGCGGGCGCTCTCCTGCAAAGGCGGCGGAGAGGGGTGGCGGACGATCCCCATCCAGTTGGACGCCCCTTGCCGCCTGCTGGCAGGTCGGCACTGCCCAGGCGACGAAGAGGCTATCATCGTCGGCTTCCGGGGCATAAGGCTGCCCCCGGACGCCCATCTCCCGCAAGGGCACGGCTTCGGCGTGGCGAAGCCCTCCGGCGAGGCGTTGGGAGCGTCGCACGCATGGCTTGCCCTGTCCCGCAAGGCGGCCGGCGGCATCGACCTGTTCGCCATGATGGCGGGGGATGTGGTGCGGCTGCTTGAAGGGTGCGCCGACGTGGGTGAGGAGCGGCTCTTCCAGCTCTTCCTGTCGAGAATCCGGGCATGGCAGGATTTCATGGAACGCGGCCAGGACGGCGTGCTGGGCCAGGAGGCCGAAGTCGGCCTCTTCGGCGAGATGGTCGTCCTGAAATCGGTGCTCGATGCAGGCGTGCCTGCCACATTCGCCCTCGACGCATGGCAGGGGCCGCTCGACGGCCTCCAGGACTTCCTTGTCGGCTCGGGAGCCATCGAGGTGAAGACGACCCTGTCCGCCAGCGGCTTCCCTGCGACCGTCAATTCGCTTGAGCAGCTTGACGAGACCCTTCGCCAGCCTCTCTACGTGGCCGGGGTGCGCCTCGCGCTCGGCGGGGCCGGCATGACCCTGCCGGAGTTCACCGACGTGATCCGGGAGGTACTGAAGGACCAGCCGATGGCCCTCGGGATGTTTGAGAGCCGCCTCGTGCGGGCCGGCTATCTCCGGGCGCTTGCCGACAAGTATGTCCGCAGGTTCGTGCATTCGGGAACCGCGGTCCTGCCCGTCGAGGGCGATTTTCCGAGGCTGACGCGGATGAATGTCGGCCCCGGCGTCAGGAAGGCGCGCTACGAGGTCGATCTCGACCTTTCCGGCGTGGACGACGTCGGCCTTGTCCACGCGCTTGAGAAGTTGGGGGGAATGTAGATGGAGCTTGAGGATTTTCTTCGGCAGACCCAGGCCGAGGTCAGGGGCGAGACCGACGTGCCGTACCCCGAGCTCGTCTTCGCCGAGGTCGTGATGCAGCATATGGCGGACGTCGGCATGACCTTCGAGCCGGTCGTCTGCCACTATCTCCACACCGGCAGGGGGAACGTGGGAACGCTGCGGCTGAGCGGATACGCCATCTCGGAGGATGCGGACCAGATCGACCTGTTCGTCAGTCTCTACGCCGGGGTGGACACGGTCACCACCATCTCGGACGTCGACACCAAGACTGCGGCGGAACAGTGCATCCGTTTCCTCTCCCGGGCGGCGGACGGGAGCCTGCTCAAGGACATGGAGGAGACCCACGAGGCCTACGGTCTGGTGCTCAACATCAAGGAATCCTACGAGAGCCTGGACCAGATACGCATCTACGTCCTCACCGACCGGCTGGCCAAGGCGAAAAACTTCAAGGCGCGCGAGGTGAAAGGGAAGACAATCAAGCTTGAGGTCATGGACATCGAGCGCCTTCACCGCCATTGGTCGTCGGGCAAGCCCCGCGACGAACTGGTGGTGAACTTCGAGGAGGTTTCGGGGGGCGCGTTGCCTTGCGTGTATGTGCCCGGCCAGATGGCGGACTACGACTACGCTCTGACAGCCATCCCCGGCGAGGCGCTGAGGTTCGTCTACGAGAAGTACGGCGCCCGCCTGCTTGAGGCGAACGTCCGCTCGTTCCTGTCGGTCACCGGCAAGGTGAACCGCGGCATCCGGGACACGCTGCGGGATGACCCCGAAAAATTCATGGCCTATAACAACGGCATCGTCCTCGTGGCCGACGAGATCCATCTCGGCAAGACCGACGACGGCGCCCCCGGCATCCTCTGGCTGAAGGGCATGCAGGTGGTGAACGGCGGCCAGACGACGGCATCCATCTACTTCACCAAGAAGCGGGTTCCCGAGGTCGATCTGCGGCGTGTCCGCGTCCCCGCCAAGATCATCATCCTGAAGTCGAAGGACGGCCCGGACGAGGAGGCCCTCATCTCGGACATCTCCAAGTACGCCAACAGCCAGAACGCCGTGAAAATGTCCGACCTGTCCGCAAACAAGCCGTTCCATGTCGAGATGGAACGGCTCGCCCTGTCGACCTACTGTCCGGACGGCGTCGGCCGCTGGTTCTACGAGCGCGCGGCGGGAAGCTACAACACGATGCTGGCGCGGGAAGGCGCCACGCCTGCCAAGCTCAAGGCGCTCAGGGAGGCGATCCCGCCCGCCCGGAAGATCACGAAGACGGATTTGGCGAAGTATCTCCACGCTTGGGACAGCAAACCCCACCACGTCAGTTTCGGTTCCCAGAAGAACTTCGAGCGGTTCATGGAAGGGTTCAAGGAGGTCGACGGACAGCCTGCGGTCCCGTTGCCCGGCGTGACCGAATACAGGCGGATGATCGCCAAGGCCATCATCTTCAAGAAGGTCCAGAAGCTGGTCCGCCCCATGTTCCCGGCCTTCCAGGCGAACGTGGCCGCGTATGCAGTCTCGGTCCTCGCCGACCGCCTTGGTCCGCGGATGGATCTCGACGGAATCTGGACCCGTCAGGACCTGTCCATGCGGCTGCAGGACCAGATCATGGTTTGGGCCAAGGAGGTCAACGACGTATTGCACCGTACGGCCGGCGGCAGGATGATCTCCGAATGGGCGAAGAAGCTGGAATGTTGGGAGGCAGTTCGCGAACACCCGTATTCGACTCCTATGGACGGCATCCCAGAGTTGCGCTGACGGCGGGAGGATCCAATGGCCGACGTCGTGTCCAAGGAGGTCCGCAGCAGGATGATGGCGGGCATCCGGGGAAAGGACACAAAGCCGGAGATGATCGTCCGGCGGGCGCTGACCGCCGCGGGGGTCCGCTACCGCCTTCACCGGAAGAACCTTTCGGGAGCGCCCGACTTGGTGATGTCCGGCCGACGCGCCGTCATCTTCGTTCACGGCTGCTTCTGGCATCGGCACGAGGGATGCCGCCACGCGAAGCTTCCGTCTTCCAACGCCGAGTTCTGGAGGGCGAAGCTGGATCGCAACGTCGAACGGGACAGGAAGGCGGTCGCCGAGCTCCTGGCGGCGGGCTGGCGAGTGCTCACCGTCTGGGAGTGCGCCACCAGGCGCGGCGTGGGTTTCGACCTGCAAAGGCTTCTCGTAGGGTGGCTGGAAGGTTCCGAAAGAAATGCCGAAGTACCGGCCCCAAGGGAGTTTGTGGACGGAAGCGGTCAATAAGGTGGAAAACAGCTCCCCGAGCAGGTAATTGTTGGCGATGCGACTGAGGACGATTGATCTTTTCTGCGGCGGCGGCGGAAGCAGCTGGGGCGCGAAGAACGCGGGGGCGGAAATCGTCTGCGGCGTCGATGCATGGGATGTTGCGACCAGCACCTACGAGGCGAACTTCGCAGGTGCGAGGGCTCTCAACGTCAGGATGGCGGAGGACACCGGCCCGTCCATTCTCGGCGAGGTCGGCGAGATCGATCTGCTCCTCGCCTCGCCGGAATGCACCAACCATACCTGCGCCAAGGGTTCCCGCCCGCGTGACGAGGGAAGCAAGAAGACCGCCCATTATGTCACGAACTTTGCGAGGGAGCTGAAACCCCGCTGGGTCGTGGTCGAGAACGTGATCCACATGCGTAGCTGGGATGGCTACGATCCGCTGATTTCCGATCTCGAAGGGCTGGGCTACAACGTCTTCCCGCAGGTGCTTGAGGCCACAGACTTCGGAGTCCCCCAGTCCCGGCGGCGGCTGTTCCTTCTCTGCGACCGGGAGGCGAAGCCGCTCCCCCTCACCCCCTGCGGCCTTCCGTCGGGGACGGTGGGACAAGACATCCTGGTCGATGGCGGATGGCGGTCGCGGTCCCTCTACCGCCCCGGCCGGGCCGAAGGGACCATCGCCCGCGCCGAGCGGGCCATCGCCGCCCTGGGGCGGGGCGTGCCGTTCCTGATCGTGTACTACGGCTCCGACGGCAGCGGCGGCTGGCAGCCGCTCGACCGCCCGATCAGAACCCTGACAACGCTCGACCGCTTCGGTCTCGTCACATGGGATGGCGACGAGCCGATGCTCCGCATGCTCCAAGTGCCCGAACTCCGTCGCGCCATGGGATTCGGAAGAGGATACCGGCTGCCGTTTGGATCCCGGAGGGACCAAATCAGGCTGCTCGGCAATGGCGTGTGCCCGCCGGTGATGGAGGCGATAGTTCGGTCTTTGGTGTCAGGACAAAGTGCTTCGCTAGCAGCTGAATGATTTGACGCCAGACTCCCGCGCCCGTCAGTAAAAAGTTCGGAACGGTCAACAGCTTGTTGGCGTTCAACCTATTGATTCTCCAGGTATCTCAAAACCCGTACCGTTTGGCGCCAGTCAACAGCTGCTGGAGAAAAGCGGCTGGAGAGAAGAGAAAACAGCCCGGAGATTTGCGGCCGCAAGACAAGTCGGTCAACAGATACAGGCCGTAAACGGCGCAGAGCCTTGGGCTTTCGCCCAAGGCTCTATGCGTCAGAGAATCTATTCTTTGGAAGTAATGGCGGAGGGGGCGGGATTCGAACCCGCGCAGGGATTTAGGTCCCTGGACGATTTAGCAAACCGTTGGTTTCAGCCACTCACCCACCCCTCCGCAGAGGCGGTCGCTTACCGCATTGGCCGGAGCGACGTTTCTAACCAAAGCCAAAGCGGGCGTCAACGCTTCCTTTCCTATGATCGGCAAAGGAAATGCGAATGCCCTCCTTCAGTAGGGTCGGCCCTGGGTTGCGGCAAAGGCTGGGCCGTCGTAAGGTGGCGAGGGTTCGGGGAGCAGGCCGCTCCGATGGGGAGGAGGAATGCGTAGTACTTGGCCGTTTATCGCGGGAGCGATCATCGCCGGTCTGGTGACGCTTTTCACCATGCCGATTCTGGTGGCGACCGGCCTCATCATGATGGCCGCGGGATCGTTCGGCAAAGACGAGGCCGCCTTGTCGGGCGGGTCGGGCTTTTCCATGCGCGACGAGCGTGGACGCATCACATCGAAGCTGATCAACACCACCTACAGCATCGTCTCGGTTCCCATCACCGGCGAGCCCCGCCCGCGCCGCACCTTGCTGCGTCAACGGGTCACCGTGGGCGATGACGGGATCGGCAAGGCCAGCCTGTCTGCCTGGCTGGTGGGGGCGCCCTCGGAACTGCGCAAGGCGCCGCTGTTCCACATCAGCGTCGCGGCCCATTCGGCCAATCTGGGCGATGATTTCCTGTTCTGGACAGAGACGGCCGGGCGGCGCACCGCCTATTCCCTGGCCAATGGCGACTGGCTGTTCGACGCCGACATGCCCCTGGTGACCTTCGCCTTCGAGGCCGAAACCCGGCGCATGGCGGCTTTGTCGAAGGCGGACGAGGAATATTCCGCCAAGGGCGGCGTGGCGGTGTTCACCTATGCCGCGCCGGGGCGCGTCCTGCGCCGCGCGGTTCTGGTGGTCGATGATCCCATGCGGGCGGGCATGCTGCGCGCCACCTTGTCGGCCACCAAGCTGGTGACCTATACCGACGAGGCCTTGGGTGGGCGGATCGTGGAACTGCCCCTGGGCTCGGGCACGGTGCGTATTCCGGTTACGCCTACCGAAATGGATCTGCGCCGGGCCGTCGTCCCCGCCGGGATGCGGCTGGTGCCCATTCAGCTTTGGGGATAGGGCGCTTTTCCTTTTCCCCTTACCCCACCATCCGCCACCAGCGCCGCGCTTCCCGCGTCGCCCATTCCGGGCCGTGGCCCGAGAACAGCATGGCCTCGTCATCCAGCAGGCCCAGCAGGCGGTTGATGGAGGCCCACAATTGCTGCTCGCTGCCGCCCGGCAGATCGGTGCGGCCGACGCCATTGCGGAACAAGGTGTCGCCGGTCAGCACGAAGCCGCCGAAATCCAGGCAGATGCCGCCGGGCGTATGGCCGGGGGTGTGAATCACCCGCACCGGCGCGCCGCCCAGGGTCTCGGTGGGCTCGCCCGCGAAAGTCTCCAGACTGGCCGGGCCCTTTTGCGGCTGCCCGGTGAAGGTGCGGTTGAGGTCGCTGGAACTGGAGATCACCTGGGCCTCGTCGGCATGGGCGCGGGTGGAAATGCCCAGCGCCGTCTCCAGCTGATGGGCGGCGCCCAGATGGTCGGGATGGCCATGGGTCAGCCAGATCACCTGGGGTTTGGCGCCGGTGGCGGCGACCGCCTCCAGAATGCGTTCGGCATCCCCGCCGGGATCGACGATGGCCAGGCTATTGGTGGGCTTGTGCACCACCAGATAGCAGTTCTCGTACCAGGGCGGGCTGGTCACCAGCACCGTCAGGGAGAAATCGCCGAAATCGCCGAACTGCTGAAGGGTCATGCCAATGGTCTCGTCCATGAAGAATTCCCTCCCCTATAGCGAAGGCTGGCGCGGTTTCCAAGCAATGCTTTCGCCTTTACGCCATGGTAAGGGTGCATGGCCGATACTGAGGCCAGGATTTTGGAGATCTCTTTTATGCGCAAGACCTTCACCAGGCGCGGCCCCTTCGCATCGGCCCGGCGCGAGGTTTCCGAAACCGGCGAGCCGGGCGCATCCTCGGCCCAGACGGCCTCGCCCTCCTATCGTCTTGCCTTCGAGGATGTGGATTTCCTGCTGCGCCAGGATCTGCGCCCCGTCCGTCTGCAGCTCGAACTGCTGAAGCCCGAACTGCTGCAACAGCAGCACGGAATCAAATCCACCGTGGCGGTGTTCGGTTCGGCCCGTATCCCCTCGCCCGAACGCGCCCAGGCGGTGCTGGGCCAGGCCGAGGAGGCCGCCCGCAATCACCCCAAGGACCGCGAGGCCGCCCGGCGGCTGGCCGTGGCCCGGCGCATGGTGGCCAACAGCCGCTATTACGAGGAAGCCCGGCGCTTCGCCCGCATCGTCACCGGAACCTGCGCGGGTGAAAATGTCTGCGACTTCGTGGTCAAGACGGGCGGCGGGCCGGGCATCATGGAAGCCGCCAATCGCGGTGCCGACGATCTTGGCGGCAAATCCATCGGGCTGAACATCGTCCTGCCCATGGAGCAGGAGCCCAATTCCTATATCACCCCCGAACTCTGCTTCCGCTTCCACTATTTCGCCATCCGCAAGATGCACTTCCTGACGCGGTCCAAGGCGTTGGTGGTGTTTCCCGGCGGCTTCGGCACCCTGGACGAATTGTTCGAGGCCGCCACCCTGATCCAGACCGGTAAGATCGAACCCATCCCCATCCTGCTGTTCGGGCGCGAATACTGGGAACGGGTGATCAATATCGACGCCATGATCAGCGAAGGCATGGTCGCGGCCGAGGACAAGGACATCTTCACCTTCGTGGAAACTGCCGAAGAAGCCTGGAACTGCATCGCCGACTTCTATCGCCTGCCCAAATAGGGTGCGCACCCGATTTACAAGCACATAGGTATGAATACCATGGCGGCCGACAGCTAATCCCTGGGGAGGGATGGGCCGCCCCTCGATCCCCGCCGTTCACGGCCGGAGGATCGAGGCGGCGATACTTCGAAACATGATCCTTGGAAAGAGAGGCAAAGGGATTCATCCCTTCGCGCATCTCTGGGCCTCCTCTTACCCTAACCCGGAACACCTGCCTGCAGTGGGGGCGGATCGGTACGGCAACGGCGGCGCCAACCTGCTGGCGGTCTCTGCTAAAGCGTGATGCCTTAAATATGCATCACGCTTCAGCTTCATTTGTTTTGCCCTCTGCCTTAGCGGGCGCCTCCGCGCCCTTGGCCGCTCGCTCAATGCTCGCATCAGCACCGCGCCTCATATTTGAGGCTCGGTGCTCTAGAAACGACTCGCCGCCGCTTGAACCTGGGTGGGGCCATTGAAGCCGGGATGTGGTGGGCTGATCCCAGATTGGGGTCAGGCTTTTTTGCCCAGATCGGGCAGGAAGCCGCTCATGGTGGTGGTGTCGGGCTGGGCGGGAGCGGGAGGCGAGGGCGGCGCGGCGGCATCCGCCGCCGCCTGGGCTTCGGCTCCGGCGGCCTTGGCGGCGGCCAGGCTGGCCATGGCGGCGTCGAGGGAGGGATTGGCCTCGGGAGTCTTCATTTCGCGGCGCAACGCACCCAGCTTGGCGTCCACCTTGGTGATGACCTCGCGGTCCTCGTTCAGCGCCTTGGTCCAGTCCGCCCGGTCCTTGCGCAACATGTCTTCCATGGCTTCCAGGCGCTTGGTGAAGGGTTCGGTCAGCTCATGGAACTTGTTGGCGTTGGAGGTTTCCATGGCGATCTTGATCTTCTCGATTTCCTCGATGAGATCGCGCTTGATCCAGCGGCTTTTCTTGTCCAGGTCCTCGGTCATCTTGGTGAGGCGCTCATCCACCTCGGAATTGATCTGGACCTTCAGCTCATAGGCGTTTTTCACCAACTGAGCCATGTACATGAGCAGGCCGCCGCCAACGACCAGGATCACTCCCGCCGCGAGGCTGATGATGAGGACGGTCGTCATGCTCATGAAAAGGAACCGCCGGGGCCGGAGTAACAAGGCGTCTTCCACAATGTCGTTCAATCGCCTGCATGATGCAAGCCCGCCGCCCACAAGGCAGTGTTACGTTCATGTTGCCTTGCGCGCGATCGGGGTGCCAAAGTGGTCCGACCAGCCGCCAGTCCGGGTTTGTTTCCATGTCCTCCGCCGTTCCGCTTCGCTCCGCCAGGGCCTCGCTGGCTTTTTCCTGCGCCGGGCATGCCTATGCCCATATCTTCGAGCCCATCTTCTTCATCGTCGCCCTGTTTCTACCGGCCGAAACGGGACTTTCCTACGAGGAGGTGCTGGCCCTGATCGTGGCGGGCAAGCTGCTCTATGGTCTGCCCGCCCCCCTGGCCGGGTGGCTGGGCGACCGTTGGAGCACGGTGGGAATGATGGCGGTCTATTTCATCGGCCTAGGCCTGGCGGCCATCGGTGTCGGGCTGTCCCAGGGGCCGGTGATGCTGGCGGTGGGCTTGGGCTTCATGGGGCTGTTCGGCTCCATCTATCATCCGGTGGGGATCAGCTGGCTGGTCCGCAACGCCGTGGATAAGGGCAAGGCTATCGGGCTGAACGGCGTGTTCGGCGGGGTCGGTCCGGCCCTGGCGGGTGTGGTGGCGGGCGGGCTGATCGCCTTGTCGGGCTGGCGCGCCGCCTTCATCGTGCCGGGATTGGTGGTGCTGGGCACGGGCCTTTTGTTCCTGATCATGGTGGCCAAGGGCGTGGTGGTGGAAACCAAGTCCGACCGCAAGCCCGAACCGGCGGCCGGGCGGGGCGAGACGGTGCGGGCCGGGATCGTCTTGTCGGTGACCATGCTGTGCGCCGGTCTGGTCTATCAGGCCACCCAGCCTTCCCTGCCCAAATTGTTCGAGGAGCGGTTGGGCGAGTTCGGACTTTGGGCTGCGGCGGGCGGCGTAACCGTGGTCTATCTGCTGGCCGGTCTGACCCAGATCCTGGCCGGTCATCTGGCCGACCGCATGAGCCCGAAGCGCATCTATATGGTGGCGGCCCTGATCCAGGTGCCTCTGCTGCTGGGACTGGCCCATGCCAGCGGGCTGGGGCTGCTGCTGATCGCCGTGATGGCGGTGAGCTTCAACATGGCGGGCATTCCCGCCGAAAACCTGCTGCTGTCGCGCTATACGCCGTCCAAATGGCGTGGCACGGCCTTTGGCCTCAAATTCGTGCTGTCCTTTGGCGTCTCGGGTCTGGGCGTACCCATGGTGTCGCTGATCCGTGGGCATGGCGGCGGCTTCGAGACGGTGTTTTCCGTGCTGGCCGTCTCCGCCGCCCTGGTGGCCCTGGCCGCCTGGCAATTGCCCGGCGAGAGGGATCAGGACGCGGTTCCGGCGGCGGCGGAGTAGTTCACTCCTCCTTGCCCTGGGGCAGGAGGTTGCGGTCGAACAGGCTGATCAGATCCTCGCCCGAGACCGGGCGGCTGATCAGATAGCCCTGAACCTCGTCACAGCCCTTGGAGCGCAGGAATTCGGCCTGTTCCGGCGTCTCGACCCCCTCGGCGATGGCCTTGAGCTTGAGATTGTGGGCGAGGTTGATGATGGTGGACACGATCTCGGCCCCATCCTCGGTCACCTTGGACTGGCCGTCGAAGATGTCGTTGACGAAGGAGCGGTCCACCTTGAGCGCGTCGATGGGCATGCGCTTCAGGTAGCTGAGGCTGGAATAGCCGGTGCCGAAATCGTCGATGGAGATGCGCACGCCCATGGCGCGCAGCGCCTTCAAGACCCCCACCACCTCATCGACCCGCTGCATCAGCACGGTCTCGGTCAGTTCCAGTTCCAGATACTGGGGCGGCAGGCCGGTCTCGCGCAGCGCGCGGGCCACCACTTCGGGCACGTCGGTCTCGACGAATTGCTGGGCCGAGACGTTGACGGCGATGCGCACCGGCGGCAGGCCCAGATCCATCCAGTGCTTGCACTGGCGGCACGCGGTGCGCAGCACCCATTCGCCGATATCGGAGATCACGCCCATATTCTCGGCCAGGGGGATGAAGTCCACCGGCGAGACCAGTCCCATCTCCGGGTGATGCCAGCGCACCAGGGCCTCGACGCCCGACATGCGGCCATCTTCCGAGTCCACCTTGACCTGATAGACCAGGCGGAACTCGTCGCGGACCAGGGCGTGGCGCAACGAGGATTCCATGGTCAGCCGCTCGAACGAGCGGGCATTCATGGCCGGGGTGTAAAGCTGGAAGCTGTTGCGGCCCAGATCCTTGGCTCGGTACATGGCGGTGTCGGCGTTCTTGATCAGCGCCTCGACGCTGTCGCCGTCCTCGGGGTAAACGGCGATGCCGATGGAGGTGGTGACGTAAAGCTCGTTGTCATCGACCACGAAGGGCTGCTTGACATGGGCGATGACCCGTTCGGCCAGTTTGGCGGCATCTTCCATATGGTCGATCTCGGGCAGCAGGACGGTGAACTCGTCGCCGCCCAGGCGCGCCACCGTGTCGCCTTCACGGACGCAATGGCTGATACGGGCCGCCGTCTCCACCAGGACCTGATCGCCCACCCCATGGCCGAGCGAATCATTGATGCGTTTGAACAGGTCGAGATCCAGGAACATGATCGCCAGCTGCTGGCCATGGCGATGGGCATTGGCGATGGCGATCTGCAATCGGTCGGTGAACAACCTCCGGTTGGGAAGCGCGGTCAGCACATCGAAATAGGCGAGGTTCTTGATCCGCTCCTCGGTCTTCTTGCGCTCGGTGATGTCGCTGAAGATGGCGGCGTATTGGGTGAGTTCGCCTGATTCGTCGCGAATGACGTTGATGGTCAGCCATTCGGGATAGATCTCGCCGTTCTTGCGGCGGTTCCAGATCTCGCCCTGCCAGTAGTCCTGGGCGTCGAGCACCGTATACATGTGCTTGTAAAAGTCGTCGTCGTGATGGCCCGACTTCAGCACGTTGGGATTCTTGCCGATGATCTCCTCGGCCTCGTAACCCGTCATATGGGTGAAGGCGGGATTGACGAATTCGACCCTCTGATTGGCGTCGACGATCATGATGCCGTCCAGCGAGGCCTCGATGACCTTGCGGGCCAGATTAAGGTCCTTGCGCGAGCGCAACAGGGCGGCGTCGCGCTCTTTCAGGGCCTCGTCCAGGCGGTGGACATATTCGTATTGCAAGGTCGCCAGGATGTCCGAGAAGGACAAGACACCGATCAGTTCGCCATTTGCGTCGGTGATGCCGATATGGCGGATATTTTTTTGTTCGAGCATGGCGCGCGCGGCCAGCAGCGAGTCTTCCTCGGGAATGGTCAGCAGCGGGCGGCTGGCCACCTCGCCCACCGTGCGGGGAATGGCTTGGGTTCCGGCGATCAGGCGCAGAACATCGCGCTCGGTGATGATGCCGGGCGGCAGGGTCTCGTCGCCCAGCACGATAGCGGCATCGGCGCGGGCGTTGCGCAACTGCTTTACCGCCTGGGTCAGGCTGGCGTCGCTGGAAATGGTGACCATGGGCCGCGAAATGGCCGAGCGCACCGGGCGCAGCACCAGGAAGTGTTCGACGCCATGGCCGAGGATGATATCGCTCTGGCTGACGATTCCGATGGCGGCACCGGCATCGTCCACTACCACGAAATGGCGCACGCCCTCCAGCTTGAAGCGCATGCCGGTATCGCCGATGGTGCTGCTGGAATGGACGGTCTTGACCGGGGTGCTCATCACCTCGCTGATGGGGCGCTGAAACGCCGCCGGATCGGTAAGGTCAATGGCCAATGCATCGCGCTCGGTCCAGATTCCCACCGGCTTGCCGTTCTCGATCACCACAATGGACGAGCAATGGGCTGCCGCCATGGCCTGGGCGGCCTCAAGAATGGTGGATTTGGGCGAACAGTCGAGCAGAGTCTTCTGAACGATACGGTCAATGGTCTGGTCGGATGACACGGAAAATTTGTCCTGACTTGAAACATGCGCCCAACCGCCAGTTTCCCCTAACTCGCCGGACGGCGCAACTCTCCTGGGGGTCTGCGGCTGCGGTAAAACCATGGTCATAGCGCGCCGTCTCAGCTAAAGTGTTTTGCGGGTGTTCGGGTCGTTGTCCCAGGGATTATGGAAAGGCGGATTCGCATCAATGTCGGATTCTGCGAATGGTCATCACGGCAGGAATGCCCAGGAAGTCGTCGAGCAGTTGCGGCTGGAATTCGTCGATGAGCTGACGGAAAGCCTGCAAAACCTCGACGTGGAAATGGACGCCGTGCGCAACGGACGGGGTGACTTCCGAAAGATGGTCACCGATTGCCGCCGTGCCGCCGTGCAGTTCCGGGGGCAGGCGGCAAATTACGCCATGCACCGTCTGGCCACCGTGGCCCACCGGCTGGAGGAATATCTGGCCAATACGCCCGAAGTGGCGCCGCCGCGCATCTGGGACGATCTCGCCGGGTATTTCGATCTGATGACCCGCATGGCCCAGGGCAAGGCCGCCGATGCCGATCCGGCCGCCTTGGTGCGATCTCTGCCCGCCAAGCTGGGCTTTGATCTCGGCGATATCGAGATTCGCAATGTGGAAGTGCTTCTGGTCATGCCTCACGGCGCCCAGACCCGCTTCGTCGAACGCGAATTGCAGCAATGCGGCTATCGTGTCTCGCTGATGGCCGACTCGCTTCGCGCCTTCGCCATGGTGGTGGAGACCAAGCCCGATCTGGTGATCATTTCCGCCATGATGCCCGATCTGGAGGGCATCGATCTGGCCATGGCCCTGTCCGCCATGCCCAGCACCCGCAATATTCCCCTGGCGGTGATCACCAGCCTGGACAAGGACGACGACATCCTCAAACTGCTGCCCAAGCGGATCCCCGTCCTGTTCAAGGGCGCCAGCTTCGCCGACGATCTGTTCAAGGCGCTGGATAATCTGTTCCTGATCTGAGGACCCCGTGCGGGCAGGATGCCCGCGCTCCAGGATTATTGGGAGCGCAGGCGTCTCGCCTGCACTTTCACCGCATGGTGCTCTTCAGGAATCCGAACATCCGTTCGGCCGAATCCTCGGTGACGGCTTTGTCGTAGCGATAGGTGACCCGGCTGCCCCTTATGTCGGTCTTGGAATAGCCGTCCAACTGACGGCAGTCCCAGCAATGGGTCGCTTCGGGATAGAGGTGCCAGTCCACGCTTGCGCCTGCCGCCTTGGCCGCTTCGAAAGCGGGCTGGCAGTTGGCGGGCGGGGTTTCCGTATCCTGCCCGCCCATCAGCACCAAGAGCGGAACCGTCACGTCCGAACCGGCGATGTCGAAAGCCGAACTGAACCGGGGACGGATGGTGAAGCAGCCGGGATACATGGAGACCACCGCCTGGAAGCCGTCGCCCTCGGCCAAGGGTTCTGCCCAAGAGGAGCGGGACGCCAGCAGGCCGACCATGGCGCCCCAGGACCAGCCCGCCAATCCGACGCGCTTTCCATCCACATAGGGCAGGCCGCGCAGATAGCGGGCGGCCTGGAAGGCGTCGCGGACGCCGCGGGCGAAGACCAGCCCGTTCTTGGGGCCAAGGCAGACAGAGTCCACATTGCGCTGGTCCAGGGCATCCAGCAGCAGGACCACATAGCCTCTATCCACTCCTTGCCGCGCCCAGTCCAGCATGGAGAGGTTGGGACGGTTGCGCTGGCCCAGACCGCCGCATTGGTGAAACAGCACCAATGCGGGGAAGGGGCCGCGGCCGTCGGGTTTGAAAAGGGCCATACGGGGAGAGGTCGTCTCGTCCAGGGAAGAGATGTCGTTCGGGAAGGTCAGGTCGGATGCCTGAATGGCCGACGAACGCAATTCGTTCGCCGGTGGGATCTCCTCGGCCCAGGACTGACAGGCCCAGGCGAGGAGAAAAAGGATCACAAGTCGCTTTGACACGCTCACCCCGACCCGTTGTCGCCGCGCATGGAATCCATGAAGTGGTGCACCTCGCGGTCCAGGGACTGAGCCTCCGCCGTCAGCCGCTTGGCGATTCCTTGCACGGAATTGGCGCTGGTTCCCGCCGAGGCGGTCGCCGCGGTCAGGCCGCCCAGCACTGCCGTGACCTCACGGGTTCCCGTCGATGCTTCCTGCACATTGCGGGCGATCTCGGCGGTGGCGGCGCCTTGTTCCTCGACGGCGGCCGCGATGGCTTCGGCGATTTCGTTGATATGGCCGATGGTGGCGGAGATGGAGGCGATGGCGTCCACCGCCTCCTTGGTGCGGGCCTGGACCGTGCTGACCTGATTATAGATTTCCTCGGTGGCCCTGGCGGTCTGGGTGGCGAGATTCTTGACCTCGCCAGCCACCACGGCGAAACCCTTGCCCGCCTCTCCGGCCCTTGCCGCCTCGATGGTGGCGTTGAGTGCCAGAAGATTGGTCTGGCCGGCGATGGAGTTGATGAGGGTCACCACTTCGCCGATGTGACCGGCCGCCTCGGCCAATCCCTGGACCAGGGCGTTGGTCCGCTCGGCCTCGGCCACGGCCCTGCCCGACGTGTCGGAGGATTCGTGCACCTGACGGGCGATTTCGTGGATGGAGGCGGAGAGTTGTTCGGCAGCGGCCGCCACGGTGGCCACATTGCCCGAGGCCTGTTCGGCGGAGTTGGCGGCGGCGCTGGCCTTTGTCCCGGCCTCGCTGACCGCGCCCGAGACGATGGTGGCGGCGCCTTCCATTTCGCCCACCGCCTGGACCACCACATCGGTGACCCGCTTGATGGAGGATTCGATGTCGTCGGCCAGTTGCAGGCGGGCCTGCTTGCGTTGGGCGCTGGCGGCCTTATAGCTTTCCTGTTGGGCCGCGCGGGCTTCGGCCGCGCTGGCCGCCTCGTCGCGCAGCACGGCAATGGCCTGGGTCAGGGTGCCGATCTCGTCGGTGCGGTCGGTGACGTCCACCTGGGCGGAATAGTCCTGGCGGGCCAGACGCTGGGCCACGTCGGCCAGATGCTTCAGCGGTGTGGCGATATTGCGGGCAAGAAGGGTGACCAGGACCAGGGCCGCCAGACAGACGGTCAGGGCGATGGTGGAGAACTTGATGGCGGCGTCACGGAACTCGGCATCGATATCGTCGATATAGACTCCGGTTCCCACCACCCAGTTCCATGGCGCATGCGCCATGGTGACCGATACCTTGGGCACTGGCACGTCGCTGCCGGAGCGGGGGAACTTGTAGAATTCCACGCCCTTGCCTGCCTTGGCGCCCGCGATCAGGCCGCGGATATAGTTCTTGCCGTCGGCATCCTTGCTGTCGATGAAATTCTTGCCTTCGCGCTCGGGGCGGGTCGGATGCAAGACATTGATACCGTCGAAATCATAGATGAAGAAATATTCGTCGCCCTGATAGCGAAGGGGGCGAAGGGTTTCCAGGGCCTGGGCCTTGGCGGTGGCCTCGTCGAACTCGCCCGCCTTGGATCGTTCGTGGAAGGATTTGATGGTGCCCCGCGCCACTTCGGCCAGCACCGTGACCTTCTCGATGCGGTCGTCCAGCATGGATTGGCGCAACTGGCTGAGCGCCACCATGGACAGAATGGCGAATCCCACCAGCGCCAGAAGGGCAGTGGATAAGAGCTTAAGTAGAATCCCTGATTTCCCCAACATGGATTCCTCCTCCCCAAGAGCGGCTTTTATCGCCATTGGTAATGAGAGTAGTCCCGTCGGGCTATAACTTCCAGTAATGAACGCTTATGCCGCTCGGCCAGGATTGCGCCGGGCGATCATATTGACGGCCCGCATGCTGAGGACGATTTCGGAATTCTGGTTGAGGACCTCGATGAACGAGGTGACAACACCGCGATCGGGCTTGGATTTCGAGGCCACTGCGGTCTCGATGGTGACCCGTACCGACAAGGTGTCGCCGGGCCGAACGGGGCGAATCCAGCGCAACTCGTCCACGCCGGGCGAGGCCAGGCTGGCGCATTTGGTCAGGTAGTGATCGGCATAAAGCCGCATCATCAAGCCGCAGGTCTGCCAACCGCTGGCGATCAGGCCGCCGAAGATGGTCTCCTTGGCCGCCGCCGGATCGGTGTGGAAATCCTGGGGGTCATAGCGCTTGGCAAAGGCGATGACCTCGTCTTCCTCCACCGTGATGGAGCCGAATTCGTGCACGGCACCCGGCACATAATCCTCGAACCAGCGGTCGGTGATGGGGGAAGCGAAGGTCATCGGTCGGTCTCAGCCCCTTGGCTTGGCCTGGGACTTGGCGCGCAGCAGGGCGCGTTCGTCCTTCAATTGCTCGGCGATCAGGAAGGCCAGTTCCAGCGACTGGGTAGCGTTGAGGCGCGGGTCGCAGGCGGTCTGGTAGCGGTCGCCCAGATCCTCCTCGGCCACGCCGGTCATGCCGCCAATGCATTCGGTGACGTCCTGGCCGGTCATCTCGAAATGCACGCCGCCGGCATGGCTGCCCTCGGCCTTGTGCACGGCGAAGAAGGCGCGCACCTCGGCCAGGATGGCGTCGAAGGGACGGGTCTTGTAGCCGCCCGCCGCCTTGATGGTGTTGGCGTGCATGGGATCGCACGACCACACCACCTTGCGGCCCTCGCGTTCCACGGCGCGGATCAGGCCGGGCAGCACCGCTTCGACCTTCTCGGCGCCCATGCGGGTGATCACCGTGATGCGTCCCGACTCGTTTTCGGGGTTGAGGCGGTCCATGAGACGCAGCAGGTCGTCGGGGCTCATGGTCGGACCGGCCTTGAAGCCCAGGGGATTCTTGACGCCACGCAGGAACTCCACATGACCGGCGTCCAACTGCCGGGTGCGCTCGCCGATCCACAGCATATGGGCGGAACAGTCGTACCAGTCGCCGGTGGTTGAATCGATGCGGGTCAGCGCCTGCTCGTAGGGCATCAACAGGGCTTCGTGCGAGGTGAAGAAGTCGGTTTCCCGCAGTTGCGGCGTGGTGTCCGAGGTCATGCCGCAGGCCTCCATGAAGGCCAGGGTCTCGTCCAGGCGGTCGCACAGATCCTGGTAGCGGGCGGCCTGAAGGGTGCCAGCGACGCAGCCCAGGGTCCACTGATGCACCTTGTGCAAATCGGCATAGCCGCCCTGGGCGAAGGCGCGCAGCAGGTTCAGCGTGGCGGCCGACTGGTTGTAGGCGCGGACCATGCGCTCGGGGTCCGGCACGCGGGCTTCTGCGGTGAACTCGCTGCCGTTGACGTTGTCGCCGCGGTAGGACGGCAAGGTCACGCCGTCGATGGTCTCGGTATCGGCCGAGCGCGGCTTGGCGAACTGACCGGCCATGCGGCCCACCTTGACCACCGGCATGGCGGCGCCATAGGTCAGCACCACCGCCATCTGCAGCAGCACCCGGAAGGTGTCGCGAATATTGTTGGCGTGGAACTCGGCGAAGCTCTCGGCGCAGTCGCCACCCTGGAGCAGGAAGGCCTTGCCGTCGGCCACGTCGGCGAGAGATGCCTTCAGACGCCGCGCCTCACCGGCGAAGACCAGCGGGGGAAAGTTGCGCAAGCTTTCCTCGACCTCGGCCAGCCGGGCCGCGTCGGGATAGGTGGGAGCCTGATGGATCGGCTTTGCGCGCCAGCTTTCCGGCGACCAGTTCTCGGACATGGGACTTCAATCTCCTGGCGTTCCGCGCCTTGCGAAACGAAAAAGCCGTTCTCTATACGACTCTGGGCGGTATATTTCCAGCCCGGAGGACAAGATACGGCCATGAAAAATCCGAGGATCGAAATGAGCGACACCGCCACCCACTGGCAGCAGGTCTGGACCACGAAGCAGCCGGAAGAGGTCTCGTGGTATCAAGACGATCCTTCGCCATCACTGGAGATGATCCAAGCGGCGGGGTTGCGCCGGGACGCGGCCATCATCGATGTGGGCGGCGGAGCCTCGGTCCTGGTGGACCGCTTGCTGGACTTGGGCTTCGTGCATGTGGCGGTGCTCGATATCGCCGAGGCGGCGCTGGGTAAGGCGGCGGAGCGTCTGGGACCCTTGGGCGACGAGGTCACCTGGATCGAGACCAGTGTGCTGGACTGGCGGCCGGTACCCGGCCTGTTCGATCTGTGGCACGACCGCGCCGTGCTGCATTTCCTGACCGAGCCCGCCGATCAGGCCCGTTATGTGGAGGTGATGAAGGCGGCTCTGGGGCCGGAGGCATCGGTGATCCTGGCCGGTTTCGCCCCCGATGGGCCGGAGAAATGTTCCGGGCTGCCGGTGAGCCGCCACGATGCCGCCAGCCTTGGCGCCCTGCTGGGGCCGGAGTTCCGGCTGGTGGAGGAGAGGCGCCAGGACCATGTGACGCCGGGCGGCAGCGTCCAGAGATTTCAGTGGGCGCGCTTTATCCGCACTCTTCCATAGGCGCCAGATTGGCCAGGGCCGAGCGCTGCAGCAAGGTGATCTTGCCCCGCCCGGTGGCGATCAGGCCGCGCGCCGCCATTCGGCTGGTCAGCCGCGCCACCACTTCGCGCGTCGTGCCGATGTGACCGGCGATCTCCTGCTGGGTGAGGCGCACCTCCCCCTTGCCCGAGGCGCGGACCAGCAGGAAATTGCCCAGACGCTGCTCCACCGTGCAGGCATGCACATGGTCAAGCTCGGCCATCAGGCGGAAGACCAGGGTCGACAGGGTGCGCACGGTCAGATCCTGAATGACCGGCTCGGTCTCGAACAGGGCGCGGTAAAGGCGGCCCGGCACCACGGCGATTGTGGTGGGCTGCTCTTCGGTCTGGACCCAGGCGGGATAGAGCAGGTCGTTGAACAGGCTGTTCATGGCCAGGACGCAGGTCTCGCCCGGCCGGATGGGATACAGCGTGGCCTCCTTGCCGCCGGGCAGCAGGGTGAAGACCCGTAACCCCCCGTCGAGCACGAAATAGGCGCCGGAAACGTCCTGGCCCTTCTCGATGATGGTCTTGCCCGGGTCAAAACGGTAGGTCAGCGCGCCGCCCTCCAGTCTCTGCCGTCCCTGGGCCGACAGATCGCGAAAGGCGGCGATGCTTGCGATGTCCTTCATGCGGGGTTCCCCCACCCGATCAAGGCGCCCTGGTCAGGCGTCGCGCCAGCCTATCACTGCTGAGTGAACGAAGGAACGCGGCCAAATCGCGGATGTCGTCTTCGGACAGCACAAGGCGGTCGATAACGTCGAAGCGGGAGTTTTCCGCCGACCATGCTGGCGTGCGGCTTTGGCGCCGGTCCTCGCTGATGGTGGCGTTCAGTTGCGACGTGGCCATGACGCGGATGGCTTCTTCCAGTTCGGTGACCGAGCCGTTGTGGAAGTAGGGCGCGGTGAGCGCCACGTTGCGCAGCGAGGGAATGCGCCAGATCCCGTCGACGGCCTTGGCATGCGCCTTGCCCTTGTCCGAGGACAGGCCGTGGCGTTGAGCAAAGGCCGAGCGGCTGGCCATCAGGGGGGCATAGGGATTTTGCGGTCCCACCAGGGCGGCGCCGCTGAAATTGGGGCCGGAATGGCACATAACGCAGCCCACCGACTGGAACAGCCACATGCCGCGCTTCTGGGCCGGGTCCAAGGCGTGGTCGTCGCCTGCGACGAAGCGGTCATAGGGGCTGTCATTGGTCACCAGGGTGCGCTCGAAGGCGGCGATGGCCTGGGTGATGCGCCGCATGGTGACGGATGCGCCGTCGCCGAAGGCTTGGGCAAAGGCCTGGCGGTAGGAGGAATCGGCGCCGATGCGGGCTTCGATGGCGGTCGCCGAGGGCATGCCCATCTCGTCGGGATTGAGCGGCGGCCCCATGGCCTGCTCTTCCAGCGATCCGGCGCGGCCATCCCAGAACAGCCGGGACTGGAACGCCGCATTCCACACCGTGGGCGCATTGCGGCCGCCGATGGTGCCGTTGATGCCCTTGGACGTGGGGCGCCGGTCGGTTCCCGCGCCCTCCAGCAGGTCGTGGCAGGTGGCACACGATACGGTGTGGTCGCGTGACAGGGCGGTGTCGTGGAACAGCCTCTCGCCCAGGGCGATCTTGGCGGGATTGGTGGGATTGTCGGGCGGCGAGGGCGCCACGGCTGGCAGGCTGCGCCAGGGGTAGTGGCCGGGGCCGGAGGGGCCGCTTTGCAAGGGCATCTCGGCGAGGCTGTCGTCGCGCTGGGCCAGGGCCGGGTCGGCCAGCAGCGGCGCGATGGTCTGATCGGGGAATGACGACAGGGTCAAGATGATGGCCAGTTTGATGGAAAAGGCGATGACGCCGATTCCCAGCGCCGCGCCCAGGAACCAACGTCCACCGCCGTCCAGCGGGCTCGGGCGGTCCCCGGCTGGCGCCAAATCCATGCGAACCAGCAGAACCAGGGCCGAGATAGCGAAAAGAACCACCATGGCTCCGGTGGTCAGGATCTGGGAAAGATCGGCGTTCATGGATTTGCTCCCCTTCCATGCGATGCTGATCCGAGGGTAGCGCCGCCACGGGGGGCGATCTGTATCCGAGGATACACTCAAAAAAATGATGGTTATCTGTAGCTCCGGCGGTAATCCCCCCGTTTTTAACGGGGTTGGAACATAGAACTCACGCGGCCAATTTCAGTTTCTGGGCGGGTGTGATGCCGCCGATGGCCATATTGGGTCTGTCGTTGTTGTAGGTCCATAGCCAATCCGTGGCGTGATCTTGCACCTCCTGGATGGTTTCGAAGAGGAACTGGCCCAGCCATTCGTGGCGGACCGTCCGGTTGTAGCGCTCCACATAGGCGTTCTGCTGGGGCTTGCCGGGCTGGATATGCTGGAGAGCAATCCCTCGTTTTTCAGCCCATTTCATCAACGTGCCGCTGATGTATTCCGGGCCGTTATCGACCCGAATGGCTTTGGGGCTGCCACGCCATTCGATGATCCGGTTCAGCATGCGTACGACCCGTTCGGCGGGTAGCGAGAAATCCACCTCGATGCCGAGCCCTTCGCGGTTGAAGTCGTCGAGCACGTTGAGCAGCCTGAAGGCCCTCCCGTCCTCC
>NZ_JXSL01000034.1 GCF_000829825.1 Paramagnetospirillum magnetotacticum MS-1
GGTAATCCCCCCGTTTTTAACGGGGTTGGAACATAGAACTCACGCGGCCAATTTCAGTTTCTGGGCGGGTGTGATGCCGCCGATGGCCATATTGGGTCTGTCGTTGTTGTAGGTCCATAGCCAATCCGTGGCGTGATCTTGCACCTCCTGGATGGTTTCGAAGAGGAACTGGCCCAGCCATTCGTGGCGGACCGTCCGGTTGTAGCGCTCCACATAGGCGTTCTGCTGGGGCTTGCCGGGCTGGATATGCTGGAGAGCAATCCCTCGTTTTTCAGCCCATTTCATCAACGTGCCGCTGATGTATTCCGGGCCGTTATCGACCCGAATGGCTTTGGGGCTGCCACGCCATTCGATGATCCGGTTCAGCATGCGTACGACCCGTTCGGCGGGTAGCGAGAAATCCACCTCGATGCCGAGCCCTTCGCGGTTGAAGTCGTCGAGCACGTTGAGCAGCCTGAAGGCCCTCCCGTCCTCCAGCCGGTCAGCCATGAAATCCATGGACCACACCTGGTTGGGGACATCGGGCACCGTCAGTTCCTCGGGCTTGTCGCGCTTGAGCCGCTTGCGGGGTTTGATGCGCAGGTTCAATTCCAACTCCCGATAGATCCGGTAGACCCGCTTGTGGTTCCAGCCATGGCCCCGGACGTTGCGCAGGTACAAGAAGCACAGCCCGAAGCCCCACGTCCTGCGGGACGTTGTCAGTCCGACCAACAGATCGGCGATCTCCTCGTTCTCGGGGCGGAGCTTGGGACTGTAGCGATAGCACGTCTCGCTCAGCCCGAAGGTCCGGCATGCCAAAGCAATGCTGATGCCCCGTCGCGCCACCGCTGTCTCGGCCATCTCCCGGCGCTGGGATGGCCGGCTCATTTTTTTCCCAGGGCCTCACGCAGCAGCTCGTTTTGCAGGCTGAGCTCGGCGAACATCTTCTTCAGCCGCCGGTTCTCATCCTCAAGGCCCTTCATCTCCGAGATCATGGACGCGTCCATGCCTCCGTACTTGGCCCGCCATTTGTAAAAGGTCGCGCTGCTCATCTGGTGCTCGCGGCACAGGTTCAGCACCGGAATGCCGTCCTCCGCCTGGCGCAGGATCGCCATGATCTGGGCATCCGTAAATCGGCTCTTCTTCATTCGAATCTCCTCGTTCCGTGAACCGAGAAAATTCTACGTTCCGATCCCTCTATTTCCAGGGGGGATTACCCAAGGGACTGCGCCGCTTATGCGGCGGAAGGCAAGGACGCTCGCGTCCGCCCGCCGCTTGAGGGCGGTCCCGATGATCGGTTGCGATCATCGGGATCTAATATCAGACGAGGGCGCGCAGCCAATCGGCTGAGGGCGCGAAGAAGGCGGCGCCGGTCACCGGACGGGTGAAGTCCAGCAGCCGGTCGTGGTGCCCATCGCCCGAAGACAGCACCATGCGTTCCAGCATCTTGCGGAACGGCTCCGGGCTGGCGCAGTAGGCGACGAAATAGAGGCCGTTCTCGGAGGTGGTGCCATAGGGCATGGAATGGCGCAGCACTTCCAGTTCGGCGCCGTCCTCCTCGATCACCACGCGGGCGATATGGGCGGATGGCGGCTTCGCCTCCATTTCCTCGTCACTCTCCTTGGTGCGGCCCACCGCCGCTTCCTGATCGGACAGCGACAGCCCCTCCCAGCGCGGCAGATCGTGCACATAACGCTGAAGCGAGACAAAGCTGCCGCCCGCATGGGGACCGTCCTTGACCAGGGCCACCTCGGCGCGTTCCTGGCCTTCAGGGTTCTCGGTCCCGTCCACGAAGCCGGTGAGGTCGCGGTTGCCCAGATGCTTGAAGCCCATCACCTCCTCCACCACCCGCACACGGGGCCCGAACGCCCCCATGACCCGGCACGCCAGCATCAGATTGAGGTCATGACGGGCGGAGTGGATGTGGAGGAACAGATCGGCGGGAGTGGCGGGCGCCTTGCGAGTGCCATCGGACAGAGGCGCGAAGGGGATCAGCCCATCGGGGCATTCCCGGCCGGTCAACCGGGTCCAGCAGGCGGCCCCGATAGCCGCCGAACTGACCAGGGAGGGCTCGCCCGTTTGCGCGGCCAGGGCTTCGGTCATATGGGGCAGCGCCGCCAGCACACGGCGCACCGGGGTGGTATCGCCATCGGCCAGGAACAGGGTCAGGAACAGGCCAAAGGCGCCACCTTCCGCGCAGATGGCCGATTGGGGCTGGGGCATGGTCATGGCGGTCTCAGCCGAATTTGACGTCGACGATCTCGTAGGACTTGGAACCGCCGGGCGCCGTCACCTCGACGGTATCGCCCAGATGCTTGCCGATCAGGGCGCGGGCCAGGGGCGAATGCACCGACATGCGGCCCGACTTGATGTCGGCCTCGTGGGCGCCGACGATGGTGTAGACCACCTCGTCATCGGTGTCCTCGTCGGCCAGCGTCACGGTGGCGCCAAAGCGCACCTGATCGCCCGACAGGCTGGCGATATCGATAACATGGGCGCGCGAGATGATGTCTTCCAACTCGGAAACCCGGCCCTCGATGAAGCTCTGACGCTCGCGCGCCGCATGGTATTCGGCGTTCTCGGACAGGTCGCCATGTTCGCGCGCCTCGGCGATGGCACGGATCACCGCCTGGCGTTCGACATATTTGAGGGTCCTAAGCTCTTCCTCCAACTGGGCCAAGCCAGCCGGAGTCATCGGGATTTTTTCCATCGAACGCCCCTACGCCCCTAAAACGAACCCTTAAAGTACGATTGCAGCGGCGCTACATCAAGCGTGCCGCAACGCATGGCCTCGATGGCCTCCACCGCGGCGCGCGCCCCGGCCACCGTGGTGTAGTGGGGAATGTTGTTGGTCAGCGCCGTACGGCGGATGGAGAAGCTGTCTTTCACCGCCTGGCTGCCCTCGGTGGTGTTGACCACCAGCTGCACCTGACCGTTCATCATGGCATCGACGCAATGCGGCCGGCCTTCCAGCACCTTGTTGACGATGGTGACGCCGGTGACACCGCGATCCTTCAGATAGAAGGCGGTTCCGTCGGTGGCCATCACCTTGAAGCCCATCTCCAGCAGGCGCCGGGCGATCTCGACCATGGCGGGCTTGTCGCCGTCACGCACCGAGATGAAGGCCCCGCCTTCGGTGGGAAGATTGGTGCCAGCGCCCAGCTGGCTCTTGGCGAAGGCCCGCGCAAAGTCGGAATCGATGCCCATCACCTCGCCGGTGGACTTCATTTCCGGCCCCAGCAGGATGTCGACGCCGGGGAAGCGGGCGAAGGGGAACACCGCCTCCTTGACCGCCACATGCTTCAGTTCGGGACGGGTGGACAGGCCGAACGAGGCCAGGGTCTCGCCCGCCATGACGCGCGCCGCGATCTTGGCGATGGGCACGCCGGTGGCCTTGGCCACGAAGGGCACGGTGCGCGAGGCGCGCGGATTGACTTCCAGGATGTAGATGTCGCCGTCCTTGATGGCGTACTGGCAGTTCATCAGGCCGACCACGTTCAGGGCCTTGGCCATGGCCGCCGTCTGGCGCTCCAGCTCGGCGATGGTGGCCTTGTCCAACGAGTAGGGCGGCAGCGAACAGGCGGAATCGCCCGAATGGATGCCCGCCTCCTCGATGTGCTGCATGATGCCAGCCACATAGACCTGATTGCCGTCGCAGAGCGCGTCCACGTCCACCTCGATGGCGTCCTTGAGATAGAAGTCGATCAGCACGGGATCATCGCCCGAGACCTTGA
This sequence comes from Paramagnetospirillum magnetotacticum MS-1, assembly GCF_000829825.1. Classification (NCBI taxonomy): domain Bacteria; kingdom Pseudomonadati; phylum Pseudomonadota; class Alphaproteobacteria; order Rhodospirillales; family Magnetospirillaceae; genus Paramagnetospirillum; species Paramagnetospirillum magnetotacticum. The sequence continues at coordinate 3,714 of NZ_JXSL01000034.1, forward strand.
CCGCCTCGACCATGTAGCGCTCCAGCGCTTCGTGGTCATAGACGATCTGCATGGCGCGGCCACCCAGCACGAAGCTGGGACGGATCACCACGGGATAGCCGATCTTCTCGGCCACCTTGATGGCTTCTTCCAAGGAGCGCGCCGTGCCGTTGGCGGGCTGCTTCAGACCCAATTCGTGGAGCATCTTCTGGAAGCGCTCGCGGTCCTCGGCCAGATCGATGGAATCGGGACTGGTGCCCAGGATCGGGATACCGGCGTTTTCGAGGGCATGGGCCAGCTTCAGGGGCGTCTGCCCGCCGAACTGGACAATACAGCCCAAGACCTTGCCGTTGGACTGCTCGCGGCGCACCAGATCGATCACCGTCTCGGCGGTCAGCGGCTCGAAATAGAGGCGGTCCGAGGTGTCGTAATCGGTGGACACCGTTTCCGGGTTGCAGTTGACCATGATGGTCTCCTTGCCCGCCTCGTCGAGGGCGTAGGCGGCATGGACACAGCAATAGTCGAACTCGATACCCTGGCCGATGCGGTTGGGTCCACCGCCCAGGATGATCACTTTCTCCCGGTCGGAAGGGTCGGACTCGCATTCAGCCGCGTTGACGCCGTCGCCCTCGTAGCAGGAATACATATAGGCGGTGGACGACGGGAATTCGGCGGCGCAGGTGTCGATGCGCTTGAACACCGGCTTGACGTTCAGCACTTCGCGGCGGAAGGCGGTTTCCACCAGGGACTTGCCCGACAGCTTGGACAGGCGCTGATCGGAGAATCCCATCTTCTTCAGGCGCAACAGGCCGGGCGCGTCGATGGGCAGTCCCTTGGCCTTCACCTCGGCCTCGGCATCGACGATGCCCTTCAACTGGGCCAGGAACCACTTGTCATAGAAACAGGCGGCGTGAACCTCGTCGATGGACAGCCCCAGACGGAAGGCCTGGGCGATGACCAGCAGGCGGTCATGGCGCGGCTGGGCCAGGGCGGACTTCACCGCATCCTTCATGTCGCCCGCACCGGCGCCGGGGATCTCCACCTCGTCCAGGCCGGTCAGGCCGGTCTCCATGGAGCGAAGGCCCTTCTGCAGGCTCTCCTGGAAGGTGCGGCCAATGGCCATGGCCTCGCCCACCGACTTCATGGAAGTGGTGAGATTGGTGTCGGCGCCGGGGAACTTCTCGAAGGTGAAGCGCGGAATCTTGGTGACCACGTAATCGATGGTCGGCTCGAACGAAGCGGGCGTGCAGCCGGTGATGTCGTTGGTCAGCTCGTCGAGCGTATAGCCCACGGCCAGCTTGGCCGCCACCTTGGCGATGGGAAAGCCCGTGGCCTTGGACGCCAGGGCCGACGAACGCGACACGCGCGGATTCATCTCGATGACGGTCATGCGGCCGTCCTTGGGGTTGACCGCGAACTGCACGTTGGATCCGCCGGTATCCACCCCGATCTCGCGCAGCACCGCCAGGGAGGCGTTGCGCATGATCTGGTATTCCTTGTCGGTGAGCGTCAGAGCAGGCGCCACGGTGATGGAATCACCGGTATGCACGCCCATGGGATCGACGTTCTCGATGGAGCAGATGATGATGCAGTTGTCCTTCTTATCGCGGACAACCTCCATCTCGTATTCCTTCCAGCCCAGCACAGATTCCTCGACCAGGACCTCGTGCACGGGGCTGGCGGCCAGACCGCCCGAGACGATGTGCTCGTACTCGGCCACGTTATAGGCGATGCCGCCGCCAGTGCCCGCCAGGGTGAAGCTGGGACGGATGATGGCGGGCAGACCGACGAAGTCCAGGGCGTCCCGCGCTTCCTGCAAGGTCTTGACCATGCGCGACTTCGGGGACTCCAGGCCGATCTTGTCCATGGCGTCGCGGAACAGCAGGCGATCCTCGGCCTTGGCGATCACGTCGCGCTTGGCGGCGATCATCTCGACGCCGAACTTCTCGAGGATGCCCATATCCGCCAGCTTCATGGCGGTGTTCAGCGCCGTCTGGCCGCCCATGGTGGGCAGCAGGGCGTCGGGCCGCTCTTTTTCGATGATCTTGGCGACGATCTCAGGCGTGATGGGCTCGATATAGGTGGCGTCGGCCAGACCGGGATCGGTCATGATGGTCGCCGGATTGGAGTTGACCAGAATGACCCGGTAGCCCTCGTCTTTCAGCGCCTTGCACGCCTGCACGCCGGAATAATCGAACTCGCAGGCCTGTCCGATAACGATCGGACCGGCGCCGATGATGAGGATGGACTTGATGTCTGTACGTTTGGGCATGGCGGCGTTTCTTTTCTAAAATAATCTCGGTGCGGGACCTTGAGAAAAACGGGGCTGTTAGCCCCGCTTCTCCATCAAGCCCACGAAGCGCTCGAACAGGTAATGGGCGTCCTGGGGGCCGGGGCTGGCCTCAGGGTGGTATTGGACGGAGAAGACCGGCTTACCCTCCAGCGCGATGCCTTCCACCGAGCCGTCGAACAGCGAGCGGTGGGTGACCTTGACGCCAGCCGGAAGGCTCTTCTCGTCCACCACGAAGCCGTGATTCTGGCTGGTGATCTCCACCTTGCCGGTTTCCAGGTCCTTGACCGGGTGGTTGGCGCCGCGGTGGCCGGTGTCCATCTTGAAGGTCTTGGCGCCCAGGGCCAGGCCCAGCATCTGATGGCCGAGACAGATGCCGAACAGCGGCTTGCCCGACTTGATGACGCCCTGGATCATGGGAACGGCGTATTTGCCAGTGGCCGCCGGATCGCCGGGGCCGTTGGACAGGAACACGCCATCGGGGTTGAGTGCCAGCACCTGCTCGGCAGTGGCTTCGGCAGGCAGCACGGTGACCTTGCAGCCGGTCTCGGCCAGACAGCGCAGGATATTGCGCTTGGCGCCGAAGTCGATGGCGACGACGTGAAAGCGGGGCTTGTCCTGACGACCATAGCCGCCGCGCAAGCGCCACTCGGTCTCGTCCCAGGAATAGGACTGGGCACAGGTGACGTCCAGCGCCAGATCCATGCCTTCCAGGCCCGGCCAGCCCGCGGCCTTGGCCCACAGGCCGGGCAGATCGAATTCGCCGTCGGGGGCATTGACGATGACGCCGTTGGGCGCGCCCTTCGTGCGGATGCGCCGGGTGAGCGCGCGGGTGTCGATGCCGCACAGGCCCACGATGTTGTTGGACTTCAGCCAGGAATCCAGATGCTTGGCCGAGCGCCAGTTGGCGGGGTCGGTGATGTCGGCCCGCAAGATCAGGCCGCGCGCGGCCGCAGTGGTGGTCTCCAGATCCTCGGTATTGGTGCCCACATTGCCCACATGGGGGAAGGTGAAGGTGATGACCTGACCGGCGAAGGACGGATCGGTGAGCGTCTCCTGATATCCGGTCATGCCGGTGGTGAACACCACTTCGCCCACATTGGAGCCCGCAGCCCCGATCCCCTTGCCCCACAGCACGGTGCCGTCGGCCAGGACCAGAGCCCCGGTCGCGCCCGGGGGGCGCGGCGCGTCAAAGGTCGGCACCTGGCTGCTGGGCTTCGGTGCGGTCCCGTTTTGGTTCGGCATGGTGGTCCTTTGTCGCGTTCGCGGGCCGGAAAAGCTCCGGCCGCAGGTACAGTATCACAGAGTGCCTTAAAGGCTTCCCCCGCCGAACTTGGGCCGCAAAAGGCCGCCGGAGCATCTCGCGAAAAGGCAAGACCTTCGGGGCTGCGGGGCCGTATCGTGACCCAGTCGGCATCAGGTAAATTCCGCGCCTTATAATGACGGGCGCGGGCGGAGTCAAGCCTTGCGACATGGCTAAAAAAACCCTTCTTTTTCAAAGGCCTGACTTTCCATGGATAGGCTTCCTTTCCGTGTGGATTTGGAGTAGCCTGTGCGCTTTCCCAAACGAGGGGTTGCCATGCTGCGCCAGCAGTTGAACGACGCGCTCAAGGCCGCGATGCTGGGCAAGGATGCCCGCACGGTTTCCACGGTCCGCCTGATCCTGGCGGCGCTGAAGGATCGCGACATCGCGGCCCGGCCCAAGGGACTGGCCGATGGCATCGGCGACGACGAGATCCGCCAGATGCTGCAATCCATGATCAAGCAGCGCCGCGAAAGCATCGCGCTCTATGAGCAAGGCAACCGCCCGGAACTGGCCAAGCAGGAAGCCGACGAAATCACCGTCATCGAAAAATTCCTTCCGCGTCAGATGGGCGAGGCGGAGATCACCGATGCGGTCAAGGCCGCCATCGCGGCCTGCGGCGCCACCGGCATCAAGGACATGGGCAAGGTGATGGCGGCATTGAAGGCCAGCCATGCCGGAACCATGGACTTTTCCAAGGCTGGCGCGGTGGTGAAGAAGGAATTGGGGGGCTGACCCTCCCCGGTTCGGCCCCCATATGGTCGGGACGAGCACGCGCCTTATAGACCTGGGACTTTAAGCCTCCATGGCCTTCCCTCCCCAATTCCTCGACGAACTGCGCGCCCGCATTCCGGTCACCTCGGTGGTGGGGCGACGGGTGAAGCTGGTCCGCAAGGGGCGCGAACATCAGGGTCTGTGCCCCTTCCACAACGAGAAGACGCCATCGTTCACCGTCAACGAGGATAAGGGCTTTTTCCACTGCTTCGGCTGCGGCGCCCATGGCGACGCCATCGGCTTCGAGATGCGGGCCGGTCACCTGTCGTTTACCGAGGCGGTGGAGAAGCTGGCCGCCGAAGCGGGGATCGAGGTTCCCAAGGCCAGCCCGGAGGAGCGGGTGCGCGAACAGCGCCGCGCCTCGCTGCACGACGCGCTGGAGGCGGCTTGCGGCTTCTTCGAAAAGCATCTCAAGGGCCCTGCGGGGCGCGAGGGCTTTGCCTATCTCAAGAACCGGGGCTTGTCGGACGAGACCATCGCCCGCTTCCGCCTCGGCTTCGCCCCCGATTCGCGCGAGGCCCTGAAATCGGCGCTGATGAGCAAGGAATGCCCGGAAAGCCTGCTGATCGAGGCGGGCTTGCTGAAAAAGCCCGAGAGCGGCGCCTCCTTCGACTATTTCCGTGGGCGGGTGATGTTTCCCATCACCGACCGGCGCGGCCGGGTGATCGGCTTCGGCGCCCGCACGCTGGGCGACGGCCAGCCCAAATACCTCAACTCCCCCGACACACCACTGTTCCACAAGGGCCAAACCCTCTACGGCCTGGCCCATGCCCGCGAAATGGCGCGCGAGCTGAACCGGGTGGTGGTGGTCGAGGGCTATATGGATGTCATCGCCATGCATCAGGCGGGCTTCGCCTATGCGGTGGCGCCGCTGGGCACGGCGGTAACCGAGGCCCAGATCGAGGAATTGTGGCGCTTGGCGCCCGAACCCATTCTCTGCCTGGACGGCGATGCGGCGGGCCAGCGCGCCATGGCCCGCGCCCTGGAGCGGGCCTTTCCCATCCTCAAGCCCGGCCTGTCCCTGCGCTTTGCCGCCCTGCCTTCCCCTGAGGACCCGGATTCGCTGATCAAGGCCCGAGGGCCCGCCGCCATGGCCACCGTGCTGGACTCCGCTCAAGCAATGGTGGAGGTCGCCTGGCGCCTTGCCCTGGAGAACCGGCCGCTGGACACGCCAGAAGCCCGCGCCCTGCTGGACAAGGACCTCGCCGAGAAGGCGTTTTCCATCGCCGACGAGGCGGTGCGCTTTCAATACCTCGCCACCTTCCGTCAAAAGGCCAAGGACCATTTTCGCCCGAAATGGGAGCCGCGCAAATCCGGGTCCGGCTTCGGCAAGCCCTCCGGCCGCTTCGGCGGTCCGCCCCAGGCGCCGCTCAAGGGTCCCGACGGATTGCTGCCCGGCGCGGGACGCCCCCGCCCGCCGCAGCCCAATTCCGGCGCCCAGGAATGGATGATGCTGGCCCTGGTTCTCGACCATCCCCGCCTGATGGATTCCATCGGCGAAAGGCTGGGAGAGACCACTTTTACGGACAAGACCCTTGACAATCTTCGGCGCGGGATTCTAAAGCACCTTGGGGCTGCCCGCGACCTTGACGCGGACGGTCTCGCGACCCATTTGAGAACGGACGGATATTCCGAGATCCTGGACCATTTTCTCGACACCAACGAAAGGCGGCTGCGCGCTCTGCGCGGCGACCTTTCAACCGAGGAAGCCAGGACCCACTGGGAACACGTCTATAATCTTTACACCAGGAAGGACCTGCTGGCTGACGTGAGCGAAGCCAACGCCGAACTCGCCCAAGGCCCCACCGCCGCGTCGTGGAGCCGTTTCGAGGCAGTCAAGAAGCAGCAGCAGACCGCCAGCGCCCTGGATGACGAAGCGTCCGGGAACGGCTGACGACTATAAACGGAGAGTGGGGCGAAGCCGGGCGGGTCCGGTTCGTCTTGGGGTCAAGACCCTTGAGGAGCAGCGTTTTTCATGGCGACCAAATCGACGAATACGGCCGAAGTTTCCGAGAACCAGGACGAGGCGATGGATGGCCCGCTGCTCGACACCCTGGGTGTCGCCGTCAAGAAGATGGTGGCCAAGGGCAAGGAGCGCGGCTACGTCACCTATGACGAGCTGAACGCCGCCATGCCCCCCGAGGAAGTGTCGTCCGAGCAGATCGAAGACACCATGGCCATGCTGTCCGAGCTGGGCATCAATGTGGTGGAAAGCGAAGAAGGCGAGGACAACGCCCCCGAAGCCGCCGAGGAAGAGGCCACCGAGACCGAGGGCTATTCCGGCGCCGGCAATGTGGACGAGGAAGACCTGGGCCGCACCGACGACCCGGTCCGCATGTATCTGCGCGAAATGGGCTCGGTGGAACTGCTTTCGCGCGAGGGCGAAATCGCCATCGCCAAGCGCATCGAGGCCGGGCGCGAGATGATGATCGGCGGCATCTGCGAAAGCCCGCTGACGCTGCGCGCCGTGGTCGACTGGCATGACGCCCTGGTCGAGGGCAAGATGCTGCTGCGCGATATCATCGACCTGGACGCCACTTATGGCGCCGATCCCGAGCCCGACGAGCTGGCCGAGGTGGAGGCCGAGGGCGTCGCCGCCGAGGAACCCGCCCCCGAAGCTGCAGTCGAAGCCAAGCCCGAAGGCGAGGCCAAACCCGAAGGCGCCGAAGGCGAGAAGGAAGAAGGCGCCGAGGGCGAAGGCGAGGTCGAGGGCGAGGCCGAGGGCGAGGCCGAGGAAGGCGAGGAGAATTCCATCTCTCTGGCCGCCATGGAAATCGAGCTGCTGCCCATCGTGCTCGAGACCTTCGAGGTCATCGCCGCCACCCATCACAAGCTGGAAAAAGTCCAGGACCAGCGCTTGGCCGCCCTGAACAAGGGCGAGGCGGTCACCCCCGCCATGGAAAAGAAATACGACAAGCTGAAGGCCGAGTTGGTCCGTCTGATGGACGGCATCCATCTCAACAACGCCCGCATCGAACAGTTGGTCGAGCAGTTGAACGGCTTGAACCGCCGCCTGATGATGCAGGAAGGCCGTCTGCTGCGTCTGGCGGAAAGCTGCCGGGTCAAGCGCCAGGACTTCCTCGACGCCTATTACGGCTCGGAACTGGACCCCAACTGGCTGGAACAGGTGGCCCAACGCTCCAAGCAGTGGAAGGACTTCGCCGCCCGCCACGGCAAGGACGCCGCCGATATCCGCGCCACCATCGCCGAAATCTCGGGCGAGGCCGGGCTGCCCATCAGCGAATACCGCCGCATCGTCCAGACGGTGCAGCGCGGCGAACGCGAATCCAGCCGCGCCAAGAAGGAGATGATCGAGGCCAATCTGCGCCTGGTGATCTCCATCGCCAAAAAGTACACCAATCGCGGCCTGCAGTTCCTGGACCTCATCCAGGAGGGCAATATCGGCCTGATGAAGGCGGTCGATAAGTTCGAATACCGCCGCGGCTACAAGTTCTCCACCTATGCCACCTGGTGGATCCGTCAGGCCATCACGCGCTCCATCGCCGATCAGGCCCGCACCATCCGCATTCCGGTGCACATGATCGAGACCATCAACAAGCTGGTCCGCACCTCGCGCCAGATGCTGCACGAAATCGGCCGTGAGCCGACGCCGGAGGAACTGGCGGAAAAGCTGTCCATGCCCCTGGAGAAGGTCCGCAAGGTCCTGAAGATCGCCAAGGAGCCCATCAGCCTCGAGACCCCCATCGGCGACGAGGAAGACAGCCATCTGGGCGACTTCATCGAGGACAAGAACGCCGTCCTGCCGCTGGACGCCGCCATCCAGGCGAATCTGCGCGAGACCACCACCCGCGTCCTGGCCAGCCTGACCCCGCGTGAGGAGCGTGTGCTGCGCATGCGTTTCGGCATCGGCATGAACACCGACCACACCCTGGAAGAGGTCGGCCAGCAGTTCAGCGTGACCCGCGAACGTATCCGCCAGATCGAAGCCAAGGCGTTGCGCAAGCTCAAGCACCCGTCCCGGTCGCGCAAGCTGCGCTCGTTCCTGGACACCTAGACTATCCCTCCCCCTCTCCCGCATTAGCGGGGGAGGGTTGGGGTGGGGGCTTTCGTGCTGATGAATCCGGGCTCCCGCCCGGACCCGGTTGGAGGCTTGCCTCCAAACCTCCATTCCCTATAAGCGAGCAAAAAGAGGGGTCTCCCCCCTTGCATTCATACGCGTCTCGGTTATGGTCGCCCCAGGTGGGGCCTGTAGCTCAATGGTTAGAGCCGGCCGCTCATAACGGTCTGGTTGCAGGTTCGAGTCCTGCCGGGCCCACCAATTTTCTCCGTCCCGCATCGCGCCCCTAAGGCGCCGTCTCCGGCTCCGCGCCTCGCAGCGTAAAGAGGAAGGTCGAGCCCTGTTCCGGCTGGGATTCGACCCAGATGATCCCGCCAAAGCGATGGACGATGCGGCGGCACAGCGTCAGGCCGATGCCGGTTCCCTCGCGCCCGCTGTCGGGACGCAGGCGCTGGAAAATCTCGAAGATCTTCTCGAAATAGTCCGCCTCGATTCCGATTCCGTTATCGGCCACGGCAAAACGCCACAGATCCGGCCCCTGAGCCACCGCGGTGATGCCGATCTCGATCGGCCGGGCCGGGTGCTTGTACTTCAAAGCATTCCCGATCAGGTTCTGGAACAGACTGATCAGGTGGCTGGATTCAGCCATGACCACGGGCATGGGACCGATCTGGATCTCGGCTTCGGCCTCTTGCACCTCCAGCTTCAAATTCAACAGGGCGGCGTTTATGGCGTCACCCGCCGCTATGGGAGACAGGCTCCCGCTCTGCCGCGCCACGCGGGAATACTCCAACAGATCGGCGATCAGCTGCGACATCTGAAGCGAGCTTGCGACGATAAAGCCGATGAATTCGTCCGCGTCGGGATCCAGACGCCCCTTGTAGCGCCGCTCCAGCAACTGGGCATAGCTCACGACATTGCGCACGGGCGTCTGCAAATCATGCGACGCCACATAGGCGAACTGCTCCAGATCGGTATTGGACTGGAGCAAAAGTTCGGTCTTGTCGCGCATGGCCTTTTCGCCGGCGCGGCGTTCGGAAATATCTTCCACCAGAGACCAGATGAAGGGCGTGCCGTCCTTGCCATGAACGATCATCCCCAGAAGACGGACCGGAACGGTGGAGCCGTCCTTGCGGATATAGTCCTTCTCATAGGGGCCGTAACGCCCCGTGGTGTTGAGGGCTTCCAGTTGCGCCGCCTCCTGCTCACGGTAGTGCGGCGGAGTCAGGCGCCAGTAGTCCAGCGACAAAAGTTCCTGTCCCTCGTATCCGGTGATCTTCAAATATGCGGAGTTGAACTCCACGAAACTGCCGTCGAGCCGATTCAAGGCAATCCCTAGGGGCGAAAGCTCGAACAGGCCCCGCAGTTTGGCCTCCTTCTCCGCCAGGGCTTCGGCGGCCTTGGTGCCATCGGTGATACGGCGATGAATGATCAGCATGCCGATGGCGACCATGAGGCTCATCACGCCGCCGAACAGCGCGAACCTCAGGCTGTTTCCCCGCCACTGACTGAGATAGTCCGCCTCGGACATGCCCACCAGAATGACGTAGGGATAATGCCCAATGCGCCGCACATGGGCGGTTCGGCGAACGCCGTCCACCACGGAATCATAGCTGTACTGGGTTTCAGGAACGCCCGAGGCGATGATCTGGCGCAATGGCGCGGATATCATCACTTTGCCTGTGGGGTCGTCGGGACCCGGCGTGGCGGGGTAACGGGCCGCCATGCGAAAGCTGGTGTGGTAAAGGGCGACGGTCCCTCCCGCTCCCAAATCCAGGGCGGTATAGCCATCCAACAAATTCTTGACCGGGATGCCCTGCCAGATGACCCCGGCGAAGGAGCCGTCGGGATTGGCGAGCCGCCGCCCGAGGCGGATCAGCCATTGCTTCGATGTGGGCCCCAGAATGGGCTCGGACACGACCAGACCGGCATCCGGATTGTCACGGAGAAGCTTGAAATCCTCGGCCTGGGAGTTGTCTCCTCCCCGGCTGGCCACATTGCTGACGGCATAGCGAAGCCGCCCATCCGGACCATAGATGCGAAAGCCAGTCAGGTTGGGATAGCGGGCGTCGTGCTTGAGCAGGAAGGCATTGATGGCGGCCTCGTCCTCCCGCCCGGACGCCATTTGGCGGGCAAACTCGTCACCGATGGTGAGCAGGGATTTATCGACAAGATCGATTGTGTCAAAGAACTGATTGGCAAGAATCTTCGACAGATTGGTCGTGGCCACTTCCGCCGTGCGATAGGCGTCCGCCCGGCTTTGCAGAACCGCCCAGCCGGTCATCACCGCGATAAGCAGGATGACGCCTCCCCCGACCGCCAGCACGGACGCTACGCGCGAACTTCCGGCATTGCCTTTTGTCAGCCCCTCCAAACGCGCCCCCCGGCTTGTCTTGCCCCAAAGATGCTGTGCCAATGCCTCAATCACCCAGTCTATACCAAAATGGACATCACCAGTTGAAGAGGACTTTTCCCTCTCGCCACGACAAAAACCCCCGCCCGGCATCCCGGCGGGGGTTTTACTGATCAGCACGGCCCGTCGGGGCGCGGCGCTATTCCTGGACGACGGAATCCTCGGCCGCCGCGGCCATCTGCAGCGAACCCAGCAGCTTGGTCTCGTGATCAAGCAGGTGGCGGGTCGACTTCAACGCCTTGTAGTAATGGCCGTCGGCCACCGCCTCGGAAATCTCGTCCTTGATGGAGGCGGCACTGGGACAGGCCTCCACATAGCTGTCGAGATAGTGGTGGAACATGCGCAGATATTCGCCGCGCTTGGTCGGAAAGATATAAGCGCATTGCAAGGCGAAATAGACCCGAGACGCCGGAGTCACGCTGTCGGAATCGGACAGGATTTCCTTCTGACGCAGGATCGAGCAGTCATTCAGCACCCGCACCTTGGTGTTGGAACTGGCATTTTCCAGCACCGCGCCGTTGATGATGAGCTTCTCGCCCGGCTTCAGGTCGATAATAAGCGGCAACGCAACGCACTCCGTTCATTCCTGGCCGCGACAATGGCACCAAGCGCCCCGTCGGACAACCACCGGCAAGTATGGCCTGACCGCTGGTCGAAGCCCTACTGCTAAATTTAGGTCACCAGCCGCCTTTTTCCAGCCAAGCCCCCACCATCCATAAACGGTCGGCGCCCCAAAAGCCTTCGCCATCCACCAGAAAAAAGGGCGAGCCGAACACACCCTTGGCGATGGCGGCCTCGGTTTCCTCCTTGAGACGCCCCTTCCACTGGGGCGACTGGATGGCGGCGGCCATTTCAGCCGGGTCGATGCCCAGCGGCACGCCCAGGGCGCAGGCGACCTCCGGGTTGGAGATATCCATATTCTCGGCGAAAAAGGCGAGAAAGACCGCCCGCGCATAGCTCCTGGCCAGACCCTTGTCCTTGGAGTCAAGCCACCAGAATGCCCGCGATGGGGGAAGGGCGGGAACCGGAAAGGGATCGGGAAAGCGGTAGGGGGCGCCCATCAGCCGCGCCGTGCGTTCCCAGTCGCGGCGGGAATAGGCGCCCTTCAGCGGCTGGTCCACCAAGGGCAGGTTGCCAGAGGCCTTGAAGGCCGAGCCGATCATGATCGGCTTCCACTCCACCTCGCGGCCGAAAGCGGCCACCAGTTCGTCCACTTCCAGCGACGCGAAATAGCCGTAAGGCGAGGAGAAATCGAAATAGAACTCCACCGGCGCAGCCATGACCTACTCCTACCAGGCGAGATGGGAGCCATCGTAATGGATGAAGGCGCCGCTGTCCCCTTCCGTCAGTTCGGCCATGACCTTGACCATGCCCGCCACAGCGGTTGCGGCCTCCAGCGGTGCGCTGGGCCCGCCCATATCGGTGCGCACCCAGCCGGGCGACAGAGCCACGGTGAGAATGCCGCGCGGCCCCAGGTCGATGGCCAGGTTCTTGATCACCATGTTCAGCGTCGCCTTGGCGGCACGATAGGCGTAGGAGCCGCCTGACGTGTTGTCGGACATGGCGCCCATCTTGGACGACACCGCCGCGATGATCTTGCGTCCCGTCAGTTGGTCGGCGAAGGCTTCGGCCAGTTTCAGGGGCGCCAGACTATCCACGGCGACCACCTTCATGAACCCGGCCGGGTCGACGGCGCCGAAGGACTGGTTCTCGCCATAGATGCCCGCATTGTTGAGCACGATGTCGATTCCGACCCCAGCCAGCGAGGCTTTCAGCCGCGCCACCTGGGCCGGGTCGGCCACGTCGCAGACATAGACCTCGCCGCCAGCCTCGGACAGGGCGCGCCCCGCCATGGGATCGCGCACCGTGCCCAGCACCCGCCATCCCATGGCCGCGTATTGCCGGGCGAATTCAAGCCCCATGCCGCGATTGGCGCCTGTGATCAAGATGGTGGGCAAGGCGCGCTCCTCCCTCGTCTCTCGCTGCGAAAATGGATGCCCGGATCAAGTCCGGGCATGACGAAACTCAAAATCCTCGTCATTGCCGGGCCTGACCCGGCAATCCAGAACCAGAGGACTACGCCTTGAGCGCGGTGACCTCGATTTCCACCTTCATACGCGGATCGACCAGACCGCAGACGATGGTGGTGTTGGCCGGGCGGATGCCCTTGAAGGCCTTGCCCAGCACGGGGGCGATCTGCTCGAAGAAGGCGGCTTCGGTGATATAGGCCTTGACCCGCACCACGTCCTTCAGCGACGAACCGGCCTGTTCCAGGGCGCCCGCGATGGTGGCGATGCACTGCTCGGCCTGGGCGACGACACCATCGGCGATCTGGCCATCCTTGAAGCCCGACGTACCGGAGACGAACACCCAGGGGTCCTGGGCCACGGCGCGGGAATAGCCAGCCACTTCCTCGAACGAGGAACCGGAGGAGATCAGCTTACGGGTCATGGTACGGTCCTTAAAGTCAAATGATGGAAGACAGCTTCATAGCGTATTTGAGGTCAGCCCGCCAAGATGCGCTCGAGGAACGGAACCCGGCCCTCGCGGTCCTCCACCTCCAGCACCCAGAGATCGGAATCGATGTCGCGCTGGCGGCGGATATAGATGTCGGCCTGATCCTCGGGCACCGGATCGGCGCCGGTGGCGCGCAGCCAAGCCGCCTCGCCCGCTCCGTCCCTGACCTGGGTGAAAACCTCGCATCCCATGGCGCCGCGATTGAGCTTGATCAGCACGGCCCCCGCATCCTCGTCGCCCTTGGCGACCACGAAGGCCGGAATGGCCAGAACGGAACAGCGGCGGATAGTGGCATGAACCCACAACTTGGCCTTCAGGCGGGGCTCGCTCACACCGGTTCCTTTTCCTTGGCGTCATGAGCCTTGTCGGCCTGGGCCATGCGGGACCGGGCGGTCTCCCAGATGACCTCCAGCAGGGCATGGTCGTGGGCGACGAATTTGTGGAAGTCGCGCGCATCCAGGATCAGCAACTGGCAGCGGCTGACCGCCTTGACCGTCGCCGTCCGGGGACAGCGCTCGATCAGGGCGATCTCGCCGAAGAAGTCGCCGTTCTTCAAGATGAAGGTCCCGGCCTTGCCCTTGACCTCCACCTGTCCGCTGACGATGAAGTACATGCATTCGCCGGTATCGCCCTCGCGCATCAGGACTTCGCCCTTGATGGCCCGCGACAGCTTCAGCAGGCCTGCGATCTCAGCGATCTGGCTGGCCTGCAAGCGCTGGAAAAACGGCACCTTGGCCACCAGATGCCATGTGGACACGAAGTTCTGGCGCTTCATCTCCTCGGCGAAGCCGGACGCCAGGATCGAGGCGGGCAGCGCGAACATACACAGGCCCAAGACCGCCACCACGCTGCCGAACAGCTTGCCCAGCGGCGTGATGGGCACCACGTCGCCAAAGCCCACCGTCGACAGGGTGACGATGGCCCACCACATGGCGGCGGGCACGCTGGCCAGGGCGGGATTGGCGGCGCGCTCGACGAAATAGATCACCGTCGAGGCCGAAATGGCCAGGATCAGCATGATGAACAACGAAGCCAGCAGCGGGCGCAATTCATGCAGCACCACCACGCCCAGGGTCTCCAGGGCGGGGGAATAGCGTGCAAGTTTGAGAAAGCGCAAAATGCCAAACACCGTCTCGCCGTCATGGGGCATCAGGGCCGTGGCTTCGCCCACTAGAAACGGCACGACCGCCAGGAAATCGAAGATGCCATAGGGCGACAGGGCGTAACCGGCCAGGGCCGCCATGCCCGATTCCCCCTCCGCCCTCTGGGACCAGGCGACCAGCAGCCGCAAGATGTAATCGAGGGACAAGATCACCAGGAACAGCCCGCCCGCCCCCGACACGATTCCTTCGAATCCGATCCAGGCGTCAGGCACCGTATCGACGATGGCGATGGTGGTGGACAGCACGATGCAAACCACCAGGATCCCCCGGTAGACCACGGCACGCATGGAGGGAAACGGCCCCTCTCCCACCAAACCATACAGCCAGTTGATCATGGCTCCCCCTTTTGATCCGCCGATACTATAGCGGTACCGTAACAAGGGCGCATCGTCGGAATTGCGATGAATATTGAGAAGATCCTCACCCCAGGGGAAGCGAGAATTCCGCAACCACCGGAGCATGATAGCTTTGGGGCGGCGCGAGGACGAGGGCGGGGGAAACCAGTTCGTCGCCCAGGGTCTCGTTGTGGATCTCGGCGCCCAGATACCAGCCCAGCAAAGGCCGCGAGACCAGGATATGGTCCAGCATCACCGGTCGGCCGTGATGGATCACCGAATAGCGCTGCGCCTCGGGCAGGCTGCGTTCAAGCGGAACCAGCATGCGCATGGCCAGGTGGCCGTTGCCCGTATCCTCGTCGTCGCCTTTGATGATGCGCATGCCCGCTTCGTGTTCGCCCGCGTTGAAGTCGCCGCACACCACCACCAGAGCATCCGCGTCGGCGTCGAAAATCTCCTCCACCAGCAGCCGGACCTCCAGGGACTGGCCCGCCTGCTTCACGCCCGCCAGAAAATAGCCCTCGGCCCAGCCGCCCACCGACAGCCAGCGGCCAAAGCGTTCCTTCTGGCCCGCCAGCCAGACGGCGCGCGGCGCCCGCAGATGAACGTCGATCACATGCAGCGCCCGCCCACCCGGCAATTCCAGTTCGGCAAGCAGGATGGGGCGGTCCCATTCCACGGCCTGGGCCTCGGCCGGCGGAGGGTCGGCCCGCACCGGGCGATAGGCGCAGGGCGGCACCAGATCGTGCCAGACCTGACGGTGAGAACGGATGGGCAGGCGGGAAACGATGACCAGATTGTGCTTGTCGGCGGGATGGACACCGCCCCGGTTGAGGCTGTGGACACGCGGCCAGCCTTCATATTGCGTCCCGGCCAGAAGGCGGTCGAGCGCGGTGAACAGGCGCGGCCCGCTTTTGGTGGCGGCGTGGGTGTTGACCTCCTGCAGACACAAGATATCGGCCCTGAGCCGCTGGAATTGCGGCCGCATCACCGCCAACCGGTCCTCGAAATCGATGCCGCCCACCGGGCGCTCGTCCAGGTTCTCCAGATTGAAAGTGGCGATCCTCAGTGGCGTCACATGGGCCTCCCTTGCCGGAATCGAGTCTACATCATGCCCCGCCGCCCGGCGAGAGGCACCCCGCGCCCCTTGCGGAATGCTTGTGCCATCTTGGATGTACGCTATAGTGGATCACAGGACGGGAACGCAGGGGCGGGGGACCCGATGACAGTGATCGCGTGGAGCGAAGCGTTCAGCGTGGGCAACCCACTGCTGGATTCCGACCACCGCATCCTCTTCGACCTTCTGATCCAATTGTTCGACGCCACCGATACCGGCCAAAGCCGCGACGTGATCGGCAGCGTTTTGTCGGCCCTGTCAGAATATACAGAGCATCATTTCCGCCGCGAGGAGGCCATGCTGGCCGCCACCGGCTTTCCCGAAATCGAGCCCCACAAGGCCGAACACCGGCGTCTTGAGGGTCAGGTTCGCGATATCGTCTCGCGCTATCAGGCGGGAGAACGGGGCGCTCTCGACGAACAGGTTGTAGAATTGCTCAAGAAGTGGTTGACCCAGCATATCCAGGTTACGGATAAATCATACAGGCCGTGGGTAGAGCGGGTGGTTGATGGCGGGGTGAACCCGCCATCGGTGGCATAAGGGACGGCAGGCAGTCATGACGACCGAGCGCAAATTGTTCACGGCGGAGATCAAGCGGCTTCAGGCGCGCGGCGAAGCCACTCCCAACGCCTCCAATTCCGAGGTGCTGAAAGCCATCAACGAACTGCGCGGCGACATCAAGGGGCTGGAAGCCCTGGTCCGCGGCGAGGCCCCGGCGCCCGTGGCCGCCGTCCCCGCCGACGACGTCCTGCCGCAAAAGGCCGCCGAAGTCTCCATGCTGAAGACGGAGCTGCGCGCCCTGGCCGTCTGCATCGAACACACCAAGGCGGAAATCGCCGCTCTGCGGCCCAAGGATGCCGATGACGACCGCCTGATCGCCGTGACCTTCGAGCTGGACGCCATCGTGTCGTCCACCGAACAGGCCACCGAACAGATTCTGGAAGCCGCCGAGAAGATCGAATCCACTGGCAGGGAAATCCTGGCCCATGCCGCCGATTCCTATGTGGGCCGCCTGGTCGAGGACATCAACGACACCATCAGCACCATCTTCGAGGCCTGTAATTTCCAAGATATCACCGGCCAGCGAATCACCAAGGTGGTGAAAACCCTCAAATACGTCGAGGACCGCATCAACGCCATGATCGAGATCTGGGGCCCGGAGAACATCTCCGACGTCTCGCCCAAGATCTTCGAGGAGCACAAGGACGACGATTCCAAGCTTCTCAACGGCCCGGCCCTGGAAAACCAGGGAATCTCCCAGGACGAGATCGACAAGCTATTCGGGTAAATACGGTTTCCACCCGATCAGGTGTAAGTATAGAAGCAATAAAGGCCTCCAACTCTTGGAGGCCTTTTCTTTTAAACAGCATTCACACTTCGCGGTGCTTGACCTTCACGCCGCAAGCCCTAAAGTGGGGCCGCGTCAGACGGCCGGACGGCCGCCCTTGGGACTTCGTGTCCTGGGGGAGGAAAGTCCGGGCTCCACGGAATACACGGTGCCGGATAACGTCCGGCGGGGGCGACCCCAGGGAAAGTGCCACAGAAAGCAAACCGCCCGCTCCCAGACCGCAAGGTCCGGCAGCTGGTAAGGGTGAAAGGGTGCGGTAAGAGCGCACCGCGCTTCCGGCAACGGCAAGCGGCACGGTAAACCCCACCGGGAGCAAGACCAAATAGGGACGGCACTGTTCTTCCCACGGGAAGGACGAAACGCGTTTCCGCGTCGCCGTCCGGGTCGGTCGCGAGAGGCGTCCGGTAACGGACGTCCCAGATGAATGGCCGTCACCCGCCTTCGGGAGGGGACAGAACCCGGCTTACAGGCCGTCTGACGCTTTTTCCCATGACATCCCAAATCACGTATGAGGCCAACGGCGCCCTCACCGGGCACATGTTCACGGTATGATCACGCCAGGGTTTTTCCACCCTTGCGGCAGCCGTTTATGAAAAATTGGTAAATATCAAAGCGCTGCGAGGCGTTCCTCGAGTACTTTAGTAAAAATCGCCTTGCATTGTCGCTAATCAGGTTTTGCCCATGCGATTACTATCCGATTCCATTGACTCCCATGTTTTCCCATGATATCCCATTAATCACCATCCACCGATGCCCACGGGCGAAGTGTGTCAGCGGAGATGGACCGGGGATTTTTGGCAACGCAGCGGAAGGCGGACGAGGGTGGCACTCTTCCTCTCCACATTCGTAAACAGGGTCGACAAGAAGGGCCGCGTCTCGGTCCCGGCGACCTTTCGCGCTGCCTTGGCCGCCCAAAGCTTTTCCGGCATCGTCTGCTACCGTTCGTTCACCAATGCCTGCATCGAGGGCTGCGGCATGGATTTCATGGAGCGCCTGTCCGATGGCGCCCAAAGCTTCGACGCCTTCTCCGCCGAGCAGGAAGACCTGTCGGCCCTGATCTTCGCCGATGCCCGCCAATTGCCCTGGGACCCTGAAGGCCGCATCGTCCTGCCCGAGGACATCCTGGCCCATGCCGGCATCGCCGATCAGGTCTCCTTCGTGGGCAAGGGCCAGACCTTCCAGATCTGGGAGCCCGAAGCCTATAAGGCGGTCGAGGCCGAAATCCGCGCCCGCGCCCTGCAGTCGCGCCCCACCCTGCCCCTTCGCCCCAAGGTGACGCCGTGAGTTCCCTTCCCCCCCACATTCCGGTCCTGTTGACCGAAGTGATCGCGGCTCTGGCGCCCCGCGACGGGGGAGCTTACGTGGACGGCACGTTCGGGGCCGGTGGGTATTCGCGCGCCATCCTCTCGGCTGCCGCCTGCCATGTGCACGCCATCGACCGCGACCCCAGTGCCGTGGCGCGCGGCAAGACGCTGGAGGAAGCTTCCGCCGGACGCTTCTCCATGATCGAGGGCCGTTTTGGGGATATGGCCGCGTTGTTGCGTGAGCGGGGTGTCAACCAGGTTGACGGCATCGCCCTGGACATCGGCGTGTCCTCCATGCAGATCGATCAGCCCGAGCGTGGCTTTTCCTTTGCCAAGGACGGGCCGCTGGACATGCGCATGGAGACCAAGGGGCCCAGCGCCGCCGATATGGTCAACGACACGCCCGAAGGCGAACTGGCCAACATCATCTATCGTTATGGCGAAGAGCGGCTGTCGCGCCGGGTGGCCAAGGCCATCGTCGAGGCGCGGCGCATCAAGCGCTTCGAACGCACCGGTGAACTGGCCGAGGTGATCCGCCGGGTGGTGCCGCGTTCGGGCGACGGCATCGACCCCGCCACCCGCACCTTCCAGGCGCTGCGCATCGCGGTCAATGACGAGTTGGGCGAACTGGAGCGCGGCCTGGAAGCGGCTGAACATCTGCTGGCGCCCGGTGGGCATCTGGCGGTGGTGACCTTCCATTCCCTGGAAGACCGGGTGGTCAAGAGCTTCCTGAAATCCCGTTCGGGCGAAGCGTCGCGCCCGTCGCGCCATGTCCCCCAGGCTCAGGACAACGGCCCCGCCGCCAGCTTCACCTTGCTGTCGCGCAAGGCCATCGCCCCCGGCCAGGAGGAGTCCCGCGCCAATCCTCGGGCCCGTTCGGCCAAGCTGCGCGCCGCCGCCCGCACCGAAGCTCCCGCCTGGGGGGCCGCATCATGAAGCGCGGTCTGACTGGAACCATCCTGTGGACCCTTCTGGCGGTAGCCGTCGGCGCGGTGCTGTTCCTGGTGAAGTACGAGGTCAAGGATCTGGAGGCGCGTCTGGCCGGGCTCAACGCCGAGATCCACCGCAATCAGGAGACCATCCACGTCCTGCGGGCCGAGTGGAGCTATCTCAACGACCCGATCCGCCTGCGCACCCTGTCGGAAAAGCATCTGGGCATGAAGCCGGTGACGCCGACCCAGGTGGCCACGCTGGATACCCTGCCCAAGGACGGCATTCCCGCCACCGGGGTAGTCTATGCCGCCGTGACGCCGTCGCGCATGTCCATGCCCGTCCAGGCCCCCGCCGCCCAGCCCCCAAAGCCCGCCGATCCCAAGCTTACCCCGGTCAAGCTGGCAGAGGGTCCGGCCCGGCCCCGGCCGGTGGATAATTCCAAACCCCAGCCGGGCAAGCCGCAGCCGCCCAAGCCCGGCACCGTGACCATGGCGCAAGGTCCCACGGTCAAACCCCAGGACGCGCCCGTGGCGAAGACCGCCGCTCCGGCTCCGGCCCCTGCCCCGGCAAAGGGCGGCCGGAGCATCGTCATTCCCTCTCCCGCCCTGGCCCAAACCGAACAGGGGGGGCCCAGGTGAGCATCTTCGCCCCCAAGCGTCATACACCGGGCTTTCATGCTGGCGACGACCTCCAGGCCGGGGCCGCCCTGCGTCTGGACGGCGTGCGCATGCAGGCCATCGAGACCGGACGGTCGCGTCTGCTGATCACTGCCATGATCTTCCTTCTGGCCTTTTTCGCCATCGGGGCGCGCATGGTCGACGTGGCGGTCATCGACCGCAATCCGCCCAAGCCCAATGCCCAGCCCCAGGCCCGCACCGACGAATTGCAGATGGAGCGCGCCGATATCTCGGACCGCACCGGCGTGCTGCTGGCGTCGAGCTTGCCCACCGTCTCCCTTTTCGCCCGGCCCGAGGATTTGAAGCTCGCCAAGGTGGACGTGGAGAACGCCGCCATCCGTCTGGTTACCGTGCTGCCCGAACTGGACCTGGAAGAGACCATCGAGCGCCTGTCGTCGGGCCGCCAGTTCGTCTATCTCAAGCGCAACCTGACGCCGCGCCAGCAATACGACGTCAATTCCCTGGGCATTCCCGGCCTGTTGTTCGAAAAGGGCGAGCGCCGCATCTATCCCCACGGCCCCCTGGCCTCCCATGCGGTCGGTGTCACCGATGTGGACAACAAGGGCGTGGCGGGCATCGAGAAGCGCTTCGAGAACGCGCTTCGGGAAAGCAGCGAGCCTTTGGCGCTATCCATCGACATCCGCGTCCAGACCATCGTGCGCAACGAACTGGCCCGTTCGGTGGAAGAGTTCTCCGCCGTGGGCGGCACCGGCATGGTGATGGATGTGCGTACCGGCGAGTTGATCGCCATGGTCAGCCTGCCCGACTTCGATCCCAACGATCCTCCGGCGCCCACCGATTCCTCCATGTTCAACCGCGCCACCAAGGGCGCCTACGAGATGGGCTCCACCTTCAAGTTGTTCAACACCGCCATGGTGCTGGACAACGGCCGGGCCAATCTGAATTCCACCTTCGACGCCACCCGGCCGCTGGTCTTCGCCGGACACACCATCCATGACGACCACGCCCTGAACCGCTGGCTCACCATTCCGGAAATCCTGATCCATTCCTCCAATATCGGCTCGGCCCGCATGGCGCTGGATGCCGGCACCGAGACCCAGCGCGCCTTCATGGCGCGCATCGGCATGCTTCAGGCCCCGCCGCTGGAACTGCCCGAGGTGGGCGGACCACTGGTGCCCAATCCCTGGCGCGAGATCAACACCGTCACCATCGCCTTCGGCCATGGATTGTCGGTGACGCCGCTGCAATTGCTGGCGGGAACCGCGGCCCTGGTCAATGGCGGCGAGTATCACACGCCCACGCTGCTGGCGCGCTCGCCCGGCGACGCGGTGCCCGGCATCCGGGTAATCAAGCCCAAGACCTCGGAGAATATGCGCCAGCTGATGCGCATGGTGGTCACCGAGGGCACTGGCAAGAAGGCCGATGTTCCCGGCTATGAGGTGGGCGGCAAGACCGGCACCGCCGAGAAGGCCGGAGCGGGCGGCTATCGCAAGAAGGCGGTGCTGTCCTCCTTCATCGCCGCCTTTCCCATGGATGCGCCGCGCTATGCGGTGCTGATGATGATCGACGAGCCCCAGGCCACCAAGCAGACCTTCGGCTTCATCACCGCGGGCTGGACCGCGGCGCCAGCGGCTGGCCGGGTGATCGCCCAGATCGCGCCGCTGCTGGGCCTGATGCCCAAGACCTTGCCCATCGCCCCCTCCTCGGGAACCAAGGGAATCGCACATAGCGGAGGAGGCCGTGAAGTTGCGGCGGTTGAGTGACATGACGGCCTCGGCGCCTTCCATCGACGTGACCATCACGGGGCTGACCGCTGATTCCCGCGCGGTCCGTCCCGGCTATCTGTTCGCCGCCCTGCCCGGCACCAAGGCCGACGGGCGCGCCTTCATTCCCGCCGCCATCGCCAATGGCGCCGTGGCCGTGCTGGTCCCCCACGGCTCGACCGTCGAGGTGCCGCCCCAGGTGGCCCTGGTCCAAGACGCCAATCCACGCCGCCGCTTCGCTCTGATGGCCTCGGCCTTCCACGGCGCCCAGCCCCGAGTCATGGCCGCCGTCACCGGCACCAACGGCAAGACCTCCACCGCCGAGTTCTTCCGCCAGATCATGACCCGGCTGGGGCACCGCTCCGCCGCCATCGGCACTCTGGGCATCATCGCGCCGGGCTGGGACAATTCGGGTGGATTGACAACCCCCGATCCGGCCGGGCTGCATGCCGATCTGGCCCGCCTGGCCGAAATGGGAATCACCCATGCCTGCATGGAGGCGTCGAGCCACGGCCTCGACCAGCACCGCCTGGACGGCGTCAAGCTGATGGCCGCCGCCTTCACCAATCTGACGCGCGACCATCTCGACTACCACGCCAGCATGCAAGCCTATGCCGAGGCCAAGCTGCGCCTCTTCGCCGAAGTGCTGCCCGAAGGCGCCACCGCCGTGATCAACGCCGATTCCGATCTGGCGCCGCGCGCCGTGGAACTGTGCGCCAAGCGCGGCATCACGGTTCTGGGTTATGGCCGCGCCGCCAGGGATTTGCGCCTCGCCGCCGCGCGCCCCACGGCGGATGGCCAGGAGCTGGACCTGGAGATCATGGGCCGCGCCGTCACCATCCGCCTGCCCCTGGCCGGACGCTTCCAGGCCGACAATGCCCTGGCCGCCCTGGGGCTGGCCCTGGCCTGCGGCGCCGATCCGGTGACCGCGCTGGAGGCCCTGGGCAGTCTGGAGGGCGTGCATGGCCGTCTGCAGAAAGTGGCGGCCCGTGCCCATGGCGCACCCGTCTATGTGGATTACGCCCACACTCCCGACGCCCTGGAAACCGTTCTGAAGGCGTTACGCCCCCATGCCAGCCGCCGTCTGGTGGTGGTGTTCGGCTGCGGCGGCGACCGCGATGCCGGAAAGCGCCCGCTGATGGGTGCCATCGGCTGCCGTCTGGCCGACGCCATGATCGTCACCGACGACAACCCCCGCTCGGAAGACCCGGCGGCCATCCGCGCCGCCGTGCGGGGCGCATGCCCGGCCGGAATCGAGATCGGCGACCGCCGGGACGCCATCCGCGCCGCCGTATCGGGATTGCAGAAGGGTGATGTGCTGGTCATCGCGGGCAAGGGCCATGAAAAGGGCCAGATCGTCGGCACCACCGTCCTGGCCTTCGACGATGCCGAGGAAGCCCGAACCGCCGTGGATCTCGCCGACGGAGGCGTGCCATGAACCGCCCCCTGTGGACCTCGGCCGAAGCGGCGGCAGCCGTGGCGGGCACGCCCTCGGGTCCGGCCTGGGAGGCCAGGGGCGTGTCCATCGACAGCCGCACCGTCCAACCCAGCGATCTGTTCATCGCGCTGGAAGGCCCCAACCATGACGGCCACGACCATGTGGCCTCGGCCCTGGCCGGTGGCGCGGCTGGCGCCCTGGTCCACAAACTGCCCAAGGGCGTCCAAGACGACGCCCCACTGATCCTGGTCAGGGACACCATGACCGCGCTTCAGGATTTAGGCGTCGCGTCGCGCGCCCGCTCCTCGGCCCACATCGTCGCCGTCACCGGCAGCGTCGGCAAGACCGGGTCCAAAGAGATGCTGGCCCTGGCCCTTTCGGATCAGGGCGTCACCCATTACAGCCTGGGCAGCTTCAACAATCACTGGGGCGTGCCGTTGTCGCTCGCCCGCATGCCCGCAGGCTCGCGATACGCCATCTTCGAGATCGGCATGAATCATCCCGGAGAGATCACGCCGCTGGTGCGCATGGTGCGGCCCCATGTGGCGGTGATCACCACTGTCGAAATGGTGCATATGGAGTTCTTCGCCTCCACCGCCGAGATCGCGGCGGCCAAGGCGGAAATCTTCGACGGTATCGAGCCCGGCGGCATGGCCGTGCTGCCTCGCGACAACGCCCATTTCGCCTTCCTGGCCGAAGCGGCCGCCAAGGCCGGAATCACTCATATCCGCAGCTTCGGCAATCACATCGAATCCACCGCCCGGCTGCTCGATTGCGCCGTCGATCCCCAGTCCACGGCGGTGTTCGCCCTTCTGACCGATCAGCCCCTGTCCTACCGAATCGGCGTGGCCGGGCGGCAGTGGGCGACCAATTCCCTGGCGGTGCTGCTGGCGGTCGAGGCCTTGGGCGCCGACGTCAATCTGGCGGCCATGGCCCTGGCCGCCATGTCCGCTCCCAAGGGCCGCGGCCAGCGCCGTCGGGTGGAGATGGACGGCGGCAGCTTCGACCTCATCGACGAAAGCTATAACGCCTCGCCGGTTTCCATGAAGGCGGCCATCGCGGCCTTGGCCTCGGTCAAGCCCGCCAAGGGCGGACGGCGCATCGCCGTGCTGGGCGACATGCTGGAACTGGGGCCCCAAGGCCCCATGCTCCACGCCTCCATGGCCGAGACCGTGGAGCGCTGGAATATCGATCTGGTGTTCACCGCCGGAATCTTGACGGCCCATTTGCACGACGCCTTGGCCGAACAGCGGCGTGGCGGCCATGCCGCCGATTCCGACGCGGTCTCGGCCCTGGTCAAGGCGGCTGTCCGGCCCGGCGACGTGGTGATGGTCAAAGGTTCGGCAGGCAGCCGGATGGGACGTGTGGTCAACGCTCTGGCCGAAGGGGGCCGTTCGAATGCTCTATAATCTCCTTTACCCCCTGGCCGATCAGATTCCGGTCTTCAACCTGTTCAAATACCTGACCTTCCGGACGGGCGGCGCGGTGCTGACCGCCCTGATCGTCGCCTTCCTGGTGGGGCCGCGCATCATCGCCTGGCTGCGTCAGTGGCAAAAGCAGGGCCAGCCCATCCGCGCCGACGGCCCCGAGTCGCACCTTCTGACCAAGAAGGGCACGCCCACCATGGGCGGCTTCATGATCTTGCTGGCGCTGGGCATCTCCACCTTGCTGTGGGCCGATCTGCGCAACCAGTATGTGTGGATCGTGTTGCTGGTCACCCTGGGCTACGGGTTGATCGGCTTTTGGGACGACTATCTCAAGGTTTCCAAGAAGAACCCCAAGGGCGTGCCGGGCAAGGCCAAACTGGTGGCCGAGATCGCCATCGGTCTGGCCGCCGCCGCCTGGGTCATGAGCCTGCAGCGCGAGCCCCTGGCGGGCGCCCTGGCGGTGCCGTTCTTCAAGACCGTGCTGTTGCAGCTGTCATGGTTCTACCTGCCGTTTGCCGTTTTCATCATCGTGGGCGCGGGCAATGCGGTGAACCTCACCGACGGCTTGGATGGTCTGGCCATCGTGCCGGTAATGATCGCCTCGGCGGTCTTCGCCATCTTCTCCTACCTCGTCGGCCATGCGGTCTTCGCCAACTATCTGCAGATCCACTACGTCTCGGGCTCGGGCGAGCTGGCGGTGTTCTGCGGCGCCCTGGTGGGCGCGGGTCTGGGCTTCCTGTGGTTCAACGCGCCGCCCGCCATGGTGTTCATGGGCGATACCGGCAGCCTGGCCCTGGGCGGCGCACTGGGCGCCGTCTCCGTGGTCACCAAGCATGAACTGGTGCTGGGCATCGTCGGCGGCCTGTTCGTGCTGGAGACCGTCTCGGTCATCGTCCAGGTGGCTTCGTTCAAGCTGACCGGCAAGCGCGTCTTCCGCATGGCGCCGCTCCACCATCACTTCGAAAAGAAGGGCTGGGCCGAACCCACCGTGGTCATCCGTTTCTGGATCATCGCCACCATTCTGGCCCTGGCGGGTCTTTCCACCTTGAAGCTGCGCTAGAAGAGGCGAACCGTCCATGATCCCCGTCCCCTTCCTCAAAGGTAAGCGCGTTCTGGTGATGGGTCTCGGCAAGTCCGGGACCGCCACCGCGCGCGCCCTGCTGGCGGCGGGTGCGGGCGTCATGGCCTGGGATGACGGCGAGACCGCGCGCCGCGCCGCGGCCGAGACCGCCATTCCCATCCGCGACCCCGCCCTCATCCCCATGGAGAAGGCCGATCTGGTGGTGTGGAGCCCCGGCATCCCCCACACCCATCCCCAGCCCCATGCCATCGCCGAAAAGGCCCGCGCCGCCAATGTGCCCGTGGTCTGCGACGTGGAACTGCTGGGTCTGGCCAAGGCCGGAACCCGCATGCTGGCGGTGACCGGCACCAATGGCAAATCCACCACCACCACCTTGCTGGCCCATGTCCTGGCCGAATGCGGTCTGCCGGTGGCGGCGGGCGGCAATCTGGGCACCGCCGCCCTGGACCTGCCTGAACTGCCGGGCGATGGGCGATATGTACTGGAACTGTCCTCCTACCAGTTGGAGCTGACCCACAGCCTGAAGCTGGGCGCGGCCATCCTGCTCAACATCACCCCGGACCATCTGGGCCGCCATGGCGGCATGAACGGCTATATCGCCGCCAAGCGCCGCGTCTTCGACTTCCTCACCCCCGGCGGCGCGGCGGTGATCGGCGTGGACGACGGCCCCTGCCGCGCCATCGCCGCCGAACTGGAGCGCCGAGGCCTCCGGGTGGTGAAGATCTCCGTCGAATCCGTGTTGACCGAGGGGGTCTCGGCCCCCGACGGCGTGCTGTTGGACAATGGCAAACCGGTCACGGACCTGAAGGAGATTCCCAGCCTGCCGGGCAGCCACAACTGGCAGAACGCCTGCGCCGTCTATGCCGCGGCCCGCGCCGAAGGCCTGTCACCCAAGGACATCGCCGCCGCGCTTTCCACCTATCCCGGCCTCGCCCATCGCCAGGAACTGGTGGGAGAGGACCACGGCATTGCCTGGATCAACGATTCCAAGGCCACCAATGCCGATGCGGTGGAAAAGGCCCTGGTCTGCTACGAGCACATCTATTGGATCCTGGGCGGTCAGGCCAAGGAAGGCGGCATCGCATCCTTGGAGAGACATTTCGGCCGTATCCAGCACGCCTTCCTGATCGGTGAGGCCTCGGAGGCCTTCGCCGCCACGCTGGAAGGCAAGGTTCGCTATACGCGCTGCGTCACCCTGGCCAATGCGGTCGCCGCCGCCCGCAATCTGGCGGTCTCCGACGATATTCCGGGCGCGGTGGTTCTGCTGTCGCCCGCCTGCGCCTCGTGGGATCAGTTCAAGTCCTTCGAGGATCGCGGCGACACCTTCCGCGACCTGGTTCAGGCCTTCGGCGAGGGAGGGGCGGCATGAGCGACAGCAGGGAGCGCGGGCGCGTTGAGCGCCCCGGAGCGACGACAAAGCGAAGCGCAGGAGGGAAGCGGAGGAGCCTAGTGAGCGGAGCGAACGCCCGGCGCATGAGGGCAAACAAATGAGCGTCACGTTCGGGCGCACCGACACCTCCGTCCTGGGCCGCTGGTGGTGGACCGTGGACCGTTGGACCATCGCGGCCCTGTTCCTGCTGGTGGCGGTCGGCGCCATCCTGACCATGGCGGCCAGCCCGGCCGTGGCCGAGCGCATCGGGGCGCAAAGCTTCCACTTCGTGCGCCGCCAGTTCGTCTTCCTGGCGCCCGCCATCGCCATCATGCTGGGCGTGTCGCTCATGGCGCCCAAGCAGGTGCGCCGCATGGCGGTGATCGGCCTGATCGGCTCCATCGTCCTGCTGGCCCTGGTGCCGGTGCTGGGCGGCGAGATCAAGGGGGCCAAGCGCTGGCTCAATCTGGCCGGAATCTCCATCCAGCCCTCGGAATTCGTCAAGCCCATGTTCGCCGTGGTCTCGGCCTGGATGTTCGCCTCGGCCCGACTGGACCCCGCCTTTCCCGGCCGGGTCATCGCCACCGGCCTTTACGGCCTGGTCGCCGCCCTGTTGCTGATCCAGCCCGATGTGGGCCAGACGGCCATCCTGACCGCCATCTGGGGCACTCAGTTCTTCCTGGCCGGGCTGCCCCTGATCCTGGTGGTGGGGCTGGGCCTGACGGCGCCCATCGGCATCATCGGCGCCTATTATATCTTTCCCCATGTCCATGCCCGCTTTGACAAGTTCCTCGATCCTTCGGGCAGCGGCGCCTATCAGGTGACCACGGCGCTGAACGCCTTCAAGAATGGCGGGCTGTTCGGGCGCGGCCCCGGCGAAGGCCGGGTCAAGCTGGTCCTGCCCGACGCCCATACCGATTTCATCCTGGCCGTGGGCGGCGAGGAATTCGGCGTGATCATGTGCCTGTTCGTGGTGATGCTGTTCGCCTTCATCGTGCTGCGCGGATTTTCGCGTATTCACAAGGACGACAACCTGTTCGTGGTCCTGGCCACCGCCGGGCTGCTGGTGCAGTTCGGCCTGCAAGCCATCGTCAACATGGCGTCCACGCTGCGCATGATGCCCGCCAAGGGCATGACGCTGCCCTTCATCTCCTATGGCGGCTCGTCCATGGTGGCGCTGGCTCTGGGCATGGGCATGGTTCTGGCGCTGACGCGCACCCGCTATGGCAGGGAGGGCATGGAGGCATGAGCAAGCCCCTGATCGCCCTTTCGGCTGGCGGAACCGGCGGCCATGTGTTCCCCGCCGAGGCTCTGGCCTCCGTGTTGCTGGAGCGCGGCTACCATCTGGCGCTGATCACCGACAAGCGCGGCGCGGCCTATGGCGGTACGCTGGGCAAGCTGGAGACCTTCCGCATTTCGGCGGGCAGCATCGCCGGACGTGGCAAGCTGAAGGTGCTGCGCTCGGCCCTGGAACTGGGCGTGGGGCTGATCCAGGCCCGTTCGATCCTCAAGCGCATCCGCCCCGCGGCCATGATCGGCTTTGGCGGCTATGCCTCGGTGCCGGGCATGGCGGCGGCCGCCCTGGCCGGAATTCCCACCGCCATCCACGAGCAGAACGCCGTGCTGGGCCGGGCCAACCGCCTGCTGGCCGGTCACGTGCGGCGCATCGCCACCTCCTTCGCCGAGGTCAGCCACGTCGAGCCCAAACTGACGCAAAAGCTGGTCCATACCGGCATGCCCGTGCGCGCCGGTATCCTGGCCTGCCGGGACACGGCCTATGCCGAGATCGGCGCGACCGGCCCCATCGAGCTGCTGGTGCTGGGCGGAAGCCAGGGCGCGCGCATCCTGTCCGAAGTGGTGCCCGCCGCCTTGGCACGCCTGCCCGAGCCCTTGCGCACCCGAATCCGTATTTCCCAGCAATGCCGCCCCGAGGACCTGGACGCCGTGCGCCGCGCCTATGAGGGAACCGGCATCGACGCCACCTTGGAAAGCTTCTTCGCCGATGTGCCCGAACGGTTGGCTGGCGCCCATCTGGTCATCGCGCGGGCCGGGGCCTCCACCGTGGCCGAGCTGACCACCTTGGGCCGTCCGGCCATTCTGGTGCCCTATCCCTTCGCCATCGACGACCATCAGACCGCCAATGCCCATGCCGCCGAGGATTGCGGCGGCGCCTGGCTGATGCAGCAGGACTCGTTTTCGCCCGAGAGCCTGGCCGATCGCCTGCAATCCCTGTTCACCCATCCCGAAGCCCTGACCCGCACCGCCGCCTGCGCCCGCAATGTGGGCCGTCCCGATGCGGCCGAAGCGCTGGCCGATCTGGTGGTCGGGCTGATCCCCAAGACGAGTGGAGCCTGAATCCATGCGCACCATGACGCTGAACATCGGCACCATCCACTTCGTCGGCATCGGCGGTATCGGCATGTCGGGCATCGCCGAGATCCTTCATAACCTTGGCTATTCGGTCCAGGGCTCTGACATCGCCGACAATTACAATGTCGAGCGCCTGCGCAAGATGGGCATCCGCGTCCATATCGGCCATGCGGCCGAGGCCCTGGGCGATGCCCGGGTGGTGGTGGTGTCCTCGGCGGTCAAGCCCGACAACCCCGAGGTCCAGGCGGCGCGCGCCAAGCTGGTCCCCGTGGTGCGCCGCGCCGAAATGCTGGCCGAGTTGATGCGCCTGAAATCCGCCATCGCCATCGGCGGCACCCATGGCAAGACCACCACCACCTCGCTCATCGCCGCGCTGCTCGACACCGCGCGTCTCGACCCCACGGTGATCAACGGCGGCATCATCAACGCCTACGGCACCAATGCACGCCTGGGCGCCAGCGAATGGATGGTGGTCGAAGCCGACGAATCCGACGGCTCTTTCATCAAGCTGCCGTCCACCGCCGTGGTGGTGACCAATATCGACCCCGAGCATATGGACCATTACGGCACGGTGGAGAAGCTGCACGAGGCCTTCCGCACCTTCGTCGAGAACATTCCCTTCTACGGCTTCGCCGCCATGTGCATCGACCACCCCGAGGTCCAGGCTCTGGTCGCCCGCGTCCCCGACCGCAAGCTGGTGACCTACGGCTTCAACCATCAGGCCCTGGTTCGGGTCGAGAACCTGACCATGGATATCAAGGGCGCCAGCTACGACGTGGTCATCACCGACCGCGTCACCGGCGCCACCCGGACCATCAGCGGCATCCACCTGCCCATGTACGGCGAGCACAACGTTCTGAACTCGCTGGCGGCCATCGCGGTCGCCAACGAGCTGGGCCTGCCCAACGATGTGGTCAAGAAGGCGCTGGGGGGCTTCAAGGGCGTCAAGCGCCGCTTCACCCGCACCGGCGAGGCCAAGGGCGTCACCGTCATCGACGATTACGGCCACCACCCGGTGGAGATCGCCGCCGTGCTGAAAGCGGCGCGCTCGGCCTGCCAGGGCAATGTCATCGCCGTGGTCCAGCCCCACCGCTATTCCCGGCTGTCCAGCCTGTTCGCCGAATTCTGCACCTGCTTCAACGACGCCGACATGGTGATCGTCGCCGATGTCTACGCGGCGGGCGAAAAGCCCATGGAAGGCTTCGACAAGACCGCCCTGGTCAAAGGCCTGCAGGAACACGGCCACCGCCGCGTCATGGCCCTGGCCGAGCCCCAGGCCCTGGCGCCCCTGGTCAATTCCCTGGCCGGACCGGGCGATATGGTGGTCTGCCTGGGCGCGGGCAATATCACCAGCTGGGCCCATGCCCTGCCCGCCGATCTGGCCGCCCTTCCCGACCCCTCGCCGGGGGGCGCCGAATGATGACGGCGCGCAAATACAGCGACTGGCGCGACGCCCTGCCCGAAGTGCAGGGGCGGATGAGTTTCGACGCTCCCATGGCGCCCTTCACCTGGTTCCGTGTGGGTGGCAATGCCGAGGCCATGTTCCGTCCCGCCGATCTGGACGATCTGATCGCCGTGCTGGAAGTCCTGCCCGCCGACGTGCCCGTCACCGTGGTGGGCGTGGGCTCCAATCTGCTGGTCAGAGATGGCGGCGTGCCGGGCATGGTGATCCGTCTGGCCGGTCCCTTCGCCACCATCGATGTGGCGGGCGACATCATCACCGCTGGCGCGGGGGCGCTGGACCTCACCGTGGCGCGCGTCGCCGAGGAAGCGGGACTGGCCGGTCTGGAATTCCTGTCGGGCGTGCCGGGCACCATCGGCGGCGGGCTGCGCATGAACGCCGGAGCCTTCGGCACCGAGATGAAGGACGTCACCGTCTCGGCCCAGGCGCTGGACCGGGCGGGCAATCTGCACATCCTCGGCCCCGAGGAACTGGGCTTTACCTATCGCCGCAGCGCGGTGCCCGAGGGCTGGATCTTCCTGTCCGCCTCGCTGCAGGGGCGCGCCGGCAAGCCTGCCGAGATCGGCCAGCGCATGGCCGAGATCGCCAAGGCCCGTGAAGACTCGCAGCCGGTCAAGGTGCGCACCGGCGGCTCCACCTTCGCCAACCCGGAAGGCATGAGCGCCTGGAAGCTGATCGACGCGGCGGGCTGCCGTGGGCTGGTCATGGGCGGCGCCCAGGTGTCGGAGAAGCACTGCAACTTCCTGCTGAACACGGGCGACGCCACAGCCGCCGATATCGAGGATCTGGGCGAGGAAGTCCGCCGCCGGGTCCTCGAGACCAGCGGTGTGGATCTGCATTGGGAAATCCGCCGTATCGGAGTGAGAACATGACCATCAAGCGCGTCACCGTCCTGATGGGGGGAGCTTCGGCCGAGCGCGACGTGTCATTGCGTTCGGGCGCCGCCGCCGCCAAGGCGCTGGAACAGGCGGGCTTCGAGGTCACTCTGGTGGATTGCAACCGCAACCCGGCCGAACTGGTGCGGGCCATCACCGAGACCCAGCCCGACGTGGTATTCAACGCGCTGCATGGCCGCTTCGGCGAGGATGGCTGCGTCCAGGGCGTCCTGAACCTGCTGGGCGTGCCCTATACCCATTCGGGCCTGCTGGCCTCGGCGGCGGCCATGGACAAGGGCTTCGCCCGCGCCCTGTTCCAAGCCGCGGGCATTCCCGTGGCCGAAGGCCGCGTGGTGACCCGCGCCGAGTCCACAGGTCCCGACCCTTTGCCCCGCCCCTTCGTGGTCAAGCCCTTGAACGAGGGGTCCTCGGTGGGCGTGTTCATCGTGCGCGAGAACCAGCCTTCCCCTCTGGCCGACTGGCCGTTCGACGCCGATGAAGTGCTGGTGGAAAGCTTTGTTCCGGGGCGCGAACTGACCGTGGCCGTGATGGGCGACAAGGCCCTGGGCGTCCTCGAGATCACCTCCGAGCACGGCTTCTACGACTACGAGGCCAAGTATGCGCCGGGCGGCTCGCGCCATATCATGCCTGCCCCCATCGCCTCCGCCGATTACGCCGAGGCCTGCCGTCTGGCCGTGGCCGCGCATAAGGCCCTGGGCTGCCGGGGCGTTTCCCGCGCCGATCTTCGTTACGACGACACCACTCCGGGCCGCCCGCCCCGGCTGGTCATGCTGGAGGTCAATACCCAGCCCGGCATGACCGCCACCTCGCTGGTGCCCGAGATCGCCGCCCATCAGGGGATCACCTTCCCCGCACTGGTGCGGTGGATGGTGGAGGAGGCGCGATGCGACTGAACCCCAGCGACATCGTCATCACCGCCGACGACCGCCCCGGCGTTCACCGGGCGCCGCGCCAGATTTCGGCCAAGCGCCGGACGGAGCAAGAGGCCCCGCCCGCGCGGCCCAAGGCCAAGCGCCGCTGGCCCCGTCTGCGCCTGGATTTCAGCCCGGTTCAGAGGCTGGCTGGCATGGGCCTGATGGCCGTGATCGTGGCTGCGGGAGGGTTTGCCCTGTGGCATTCGGGCAAGCCGCAACGGCTAGTGCGCGACATCGCCACGGCCTTCCTTTCCTCCTCGGCCGAGGCTGGCTTCCAGGTGGCCGACATCACCGTCTCGGGACGTCGCCGCACGCCCCCCGACCAGTTGGCATCCGCCCTGGGGACCCGCTACGGCGACCCGATTCTGGCCGTGGACATCAGCGCCGCCCGCGCCCGGATCGAGGCTCTGCCCAGCGTGCGCGCCGCCGCCATCGAGCGCCGCCTGCCCGGCGCCATCCATCTGTCCATCGTCGAACGCCAGCCCGTCGCCCTGTGGCAGACCGACAACCGTTTCGTCCTGGTGGACAGGGATGGCCGAAGCATCCCTGGCGCCATCGAGGGTTTCGAGGATCTGCCCCTGGTGGTGGGCGACGGCGCACCGGCGCGCACCGACGAACTCTTCGCCCTGCTGGCCACCGAGCCCGACCTGGCCGCCCGCGTCAAGGCCGCCATCCGGGTCAGCAACCGCCGCTGGAACATCAAGCTCGACGATGTGGAGAAAGGGCTGGAAGCCCGGCTTCCCGAACTGGACACCCAGGCCGCCTGGCATCGTCTGGCCGAGTTGGAGAAGACCCGCGCCCTGTCGGGCCGTCAGATCACCATGATCGATCTGCGCGTTCCCGACCGTCTGGTGCTCAAAAGCGATCGCGAGGCCATGGTCAACACCGCCTCGGCGGCCCCGCCCGTGAGGGAGCGCTGATCATGGCGGCACGAAACGGTCTCATCGCGGCATTGGACGTGGGCACCACCAAGGTGTGCTGCTTCATCGCCAAGATCCAGGACGACGGCAGCCCCCGCATGGTGGGCATCGGCCATCAGGTGGCGCGCGGCATGCGCAACGGCGCCGTGGTGGATATGGAGGAACTGGAAACCTCCATCCGCGCCGCCGTCGAGTCCGCCGAAGAGATGGCCAATGATCAGGTCCGCGCCGTGGCCGTCAACATCTCGGGCGGCCATCCCGGCTCGGCCAACGTCAAGGTGGAAGTGGCCATGAACGGCCACGCCGTCAACGAGGCCGATATCCGCCGCATGCTCGAACACGGCCGCGCCCACCACGAAAGCCCCGACCGCGAGCTGATCCACGCCATCCCCGTGGATTACACCATCGACGGCAACGAGGGCATCAAGGACCCGCGCGGCATGTTCGGCGACCGGTTGGGGGTCGCCATCCACGTCATCGCGGCGGGGATCGGCCCGGTGCGCAATCTGTGCACCGTGGTCAACCGCTGCCATCTGGACATCGAAGCCCGCGTGGTCAGCCCCTATGCCTCGGGCCTGGCCTGCCTGGTGGAAGACGAGAAGGAATTGGGCGTCACCTGCATCGATATGGGCGGCGGCACCACCTCCATCGCGGTCTTCCTGGGCGGCCAACTGGTCCATACCGACGTCATCGCCGTGGGCGGCGCCTATGTGACCAGCGACATCGCCCGCGGCCTGTCGACGCCGGTGATCCATGCCGAGCGCCTGAAGACCCTTTACGGCTCGGTGATCCCGTCGGCCAACGACGACCGCGAGATCTTCAAGGTGCCCCTGGTGGGCGAGGACGAGGACGGCGCCTCCAATCAGGTGCAGCGCAGCATGCTGATCCAGATCATCCAGCCGCGCCTCGAAGAGACCTTCGAACTGGTGCGCTCGCATCTGGAACAGGGCGGCTTCGACAAGCTGGCCGGGCGGCGCGTGGTGCTGACCGGTGGCGCCAGCCAGATGCAGGGTGCGCGGGATCTGGCCGGTCATGTGCTGGACAAGCAGGTACGCCTGGGCAAGCCCATCGGACTGCACGGTCTGCCCGAGGCCACCGGCGGCCCCGCCTTTTCCACCTGTGCCGGATTGATCCGCTATGCCCTGGCCCATGCCCCCGCGCAATCGCGCGGAAAGCGGACGGGGAAAAGCGGCGAGGGACAAGGGGGCTGGGGCCGTCTCGGCTCGTGGCTCAAACGGAATTTCTGAGTTCAAACGAGTTTTTTAAGTTCAACGGGGCTGGCAACGAATCGGCCCAACAGCGCGGAGGACCTTGGATATGTTGACTTTTCTTCCCGGGGCTCATCAAGAGCTCAAGCCTCGAATCACCGTGGTGGGCGTGGGCGGCGCCGGTGGCAATGCCGTCAACAACATGATTTTGTCGCGGCTTGAGGGTGTCGAGTTCATCGTCGCCAACACCGATTCCCAGTCCCTGGGCCAAAGCCGCACCGAACGCCGCATTCAGCTGGGCAATCAGGTGACCCAAGGCCTGGGCGCCGGGTCGCGTCCCGATATCGGCCGCGCGGCGGCCGAGGAAAGCCTGGAAGAAATCCTGGGCCAGATCGGCGGAGCCAACATGGTGTTCATCACCGCTGGCATGGGCGGCGGCACCGGTTCGGGCGCAGCCCCCGTCATCGCCAGGGCCGCGCGCGAGCAGGGCATCCTGACTGTCGGCGTGGTGACCAAGCCCTTCCACTTCGAAGGCGCGCACCGCATGCGCACCGCGGAAAGCGCCATCGAGGAACTGCAGCAGTTCGTCGATACCCTGATCATCATCCCCAATCAGAATCTGTTCCGCGTCGCCACCGAGCGCACCACCTTCGCCGACGCCTTCAAGATGGCCGACGACGTGCTGTATTCCGGCGTGCGCGGCGTCACCGATCTGATGATCATGCCCGGCCTGATCAATCTGGACTTCGCCGACATCCGCACCGTGATGAGCGAGATGGGCAAGGCCATGATGGGCACCGGCGAGGCCGAGGGCGACAAGCGCGCCATCGACGCCGCCGAGGCCGCCATTTCCAATCCGCTGCTGGACGACACCTCCATGAAGGGCGCGCGCGGCGTGCTCATCAACATCACCGGCGGCATGGACATGACCCTGTTCGAGGTGGACGAGGCCGCCAACCGCATCCGTGACGAGGTCGATCCCGACGCCAACATCATCTTCGGCTCCACCTTCGACGAGAAGCTGAACGGCAAGATGCGCGTCTCCGTGGTCGCCACCGGCATCGCCTCGGAAGCCGCCGCTCAAGGAAAGCCCACCGTCATCTCCCTGGTGACCCCCACCGCGCCTCCGGCCCCAGCCCCGGCCGCCCGTCCCGCCGCCGCCGCCACTCAGGCGCCGTTCTTCCGGCCTCAAGCCGCGGCTCAGCCGGCCGTGGCCAGAACTCCGGTTTCCGCTCCGGTCTCGGCTCCCGCCGCCGTGGCTCATTCCGCCCCTCAGCCCGCCCAGCGCTCGGCCACCGCCGCCCAGTTGCAGCCCGAGCTGGACATCGGACGCCCCGAACCCGTGGTCCGTCACGAGCCCGTGATGCGCTCCGAGCCGGTCATCCGCACCGAAGCGCCCGCCCGCGCCGAAATCCGCCCCGAGCCGGAACTGCGTCTCGAGCCTGAAATTCATGTGGAATCCGACATGCGGGCCGAAGCCGAGATGGATACCCGGCACGAGCCGGTTCTCGGCCGCGCGCCCGCCGACATGCGGGTTCAGCACGAGATGAAGGATCTGCACAAGGCGCTGTCCGACATCTCCGAAACCCCCACCGCCCCCGTCCTGGCGCCCCAGCCGCCCCAGGAAACGCGGCGCATGGGCGGTCTGCTGGACCGTCTGGTCAATCGCAACCGCGCCCCGGCCCAGCCTGCCCCGCAGCCGCAACCGCAGCCCCAGCCGCGCATGGAAGCCCGCCGCGAACCCACCGCCAGCCGTGCGGGCGAAGACCTGGACATTCCGGCCTTCCTGCGCCGCCAGGCCAACTGAGTACTTTGATACCGGAGAGGGGCTAGCCCCCTCTTCCAACGCGCTGTAAGACTTAAGGCCCGACCGGTTCTCCGGCCGGGCCTCTTTTTTTGCTTCACGCATTACAATTCAATGAGTTAGCCATATGTTTCACGATCCTGGACGAGTGTAACATTTGGCAATAATGATTGATTTGAGACCTGGACTCCGCGCTGCTACACCTATGACCATCGAGATGAAGGATCGCCTCGGCGCACAGACCTAGCGCGACGCGGCGAGCCAGAAGACAGGGATTTTCAGCGTGAATCAGATCGTCAGCCATCTGCGTCCCGAAGCCAAGTCTTCCTCCCCCCATTCCACCCGTCAGCGCACTTTGAAGAGCGCCATCGGCTGCACCGGCGTCGGGCTGCATTCGGGCGCCAAGGTGACCATGGTCCTGCATCCGGCCGAGGCCGGAACCGGCATCCGCTTCCGCCGTATCGACATCGCCGGTGGCGGGGCCATCGTTCCGGCCCTGTGGTCGTCGGTGGGCGATACCCGCATGAACACCTGCCTGAAGAACGAAGCGGGCGTGGTGGTCGGCACGGTCGAACACCTGATGAGCGCCCTGGC
Source organism: Paramagnetospirillum magnetotacticum MS-1 (assembly GCF_000829825.1). Classification (NCBI taxonomy): domain Bacteria; kingdom Pseudomonadati; phylum Pseudomonadota; class Alphaproteobacteria; order Rhodospirillales; family Magnetospirillaceae; genus Paramagnetospirillum; species Paramagnetospirillum magnetotacticum. The sequence goes on from NZ_JXSL01000034.1 coordinate 41,092, forward strand.
CGGCATGGCCATCGACAACTGCCTGATCGAGATCAACGGCCCGGAAGTGCCGGTGATGGACGGTTCGGCGGCCCCCTTCCTGTTCCTCATCGAATGCGCTGGCGTGGTCGAGCAGGAGGCTCCCCGTCAGGCCATCCGCATCCTCAAGCGCGTCTCCATCAAGGACGGCGAACGCTCTGCCTCGCTGACCCCATCCTCGGGTTTCTCGGTGCGCTTCGAGATCGATTTCGGCGCCTCGGCCATCTCGCGGCAGGAATTCTTCGTCAATCTGTCGCGCGGCACCTTCAAGGCGGAAGTCTCCCGCGCCCGGACCTTCGGGTTCGAGCAGGAAGTGGCCATGTTGCGCGCCCACGGTCTGGCCCGCGGCGGCTCGCTGGACAATGCCGTGGTGATCGACAGCACCGGCACCAAGGTGCTCAACGACGACGGCCTGCGCTATACCGATGAATTCGTCCGCCACAAGGTGCTGGACGCGGTGGGCGACCTCTATCTGGCGGGCGCCCCCCTGCTGGGCCATTACCACGGCGTGCGCGCCGGTCATGCGGTCACCAACCAGTTGCTGCGCGCCCTTTTCGCCGATAGCAGCGCCTGGGAACTCACCACCATCGCGCCGGGTTCGGCCGCCGCGCCCTTCGCGCCCCCGGCCCTGGCCATCGCCGCCAACGGCTAATCTGCTTTCGACCCCCAAAATGGCCCTCTCCGCTTCGGTGGAGAGGGTTTTTTTACGTGGGGAAGATGTTATAGTGCGGCCCGTTCCGGTCCTGTCCTTGTAAAGAGACCCCATGCGCCATCGTTCAGCCTCCGCCCGTCTTCTGCCGGCCCTCGCCCTGTCGGCGGCCTTGGCCGCCGGATTGGGGGCGTGCAGCGAGAAGAAGCCCGAATATGTCGAGCGCCCGGTGGAGGAGCTCTACAACGAGGCCATGGATCTGGTCGATGCCAACGAATACTACAAGGCCGCCCAGCTGTTCGACGAGGTGGACCGCCAACACCCCTATTCGGCCTGGGCCACCAAGGCGCAGCTGATGGGCGCCTATGCGCTTTACGAGCGCAACAAGTATGACGACGCCATCGTGGCGCTCGACCGCTTCATCCAGCTCCACCCCGGCAACAAGAGCATCGCCTACGGCTACTATCTCAAGGGCCTGTGCTATTACGAGCAGATCACCGACGTCGCCCGCGATCAGAAGCTCACCGAACAGGCGTTGAAGATCCTGCAGGAAGTGGTGGACCGCTTTCCCAGCTCGGTCTATGCCCGCGATGCCCGCCTGAAGATCGATCTTGCCCGCGACCACTTGGCGGGCAAGGAAATGAATATCGGCCGCTATTACCAAAATCTCGGCCATCATCTGGCGGCACTGAACCGCTTCAAGATGGTCGCCGAGCAGTACCAGACCACCACCCATGTGCCCGAGGCTTTGTACCGCATGGTCGAGCTTTACACCGCATTGGGCCTGGATCAGGAGGCGGCTCGCGCGGCCGCCGTGCTGGGTCACAACTTCCCCGGCAGCGACTGGTACGAAGACGCCTATGCCATGGCCGAGAAGGGCAACCTCAACCCCACCGGGCGGTCCAAGAAGTCGTGGACCGATTCGCTGACCTTCTGGTCCAGCGACAAGGACAAGGCCAAGGAAAGGTCCAAGCCCGCCGACCCCGCCAAGACCAGCGGCGGCTGGTTCAATTGGGCCAAGTTCTGGTAGATGCTGACCGCGCTGTCGATCCGCGACGTCGTCCTGATCGAGCGGCTTGATCTCTCCTTCGACTCCGGCCTGTCGGTTTTCACGGGCGAGACCGGCGCGGGCAAGTCCATCTTGCTGGATTCCTTAGGCCTCGCCCTGGGCGCCAGAGCCGAATCGGGCCTGGTCCGCCATGGCGCTTCCCAGGCCTCGGTCACCGCCGAATTCGATCCCCCCGCCGCCCATCCCGCCCGCGCCCTGCTGGCCGAGCAGGATGTGGAGGCGCGCGAAGGACCGCTGCTGCTGCGCCGGGTGCTGACCGCCGATGGCCGTTCAAAGGCCTATGTCAACGACCAGCCGGTCAGCGTCGGATTGCTGCGCAAGGTGGGCGACGAACTGGTGGAAATTCACGGCCAGTTCGAAAGCCACGGATTGCTCGATTCCTCCACCCATCTGGGCGTGCTGGATTCCTTTGCCGGACAGGCCGAGGCCCGCTCCGCGCTATCGGCGGCCTGGACCCTCTGGCGCGATGCCGCCAAGGCGCGCTCGCAAGCCGAGGCCGATCTGGCCAAGGCCAAGGCCGAGGAAGAGCATCTGCGCCAGATGCACGAGGACCTCGCCGCCCTGTCGCCCAAGCCGGGGGAGGAGGCGGAACTGGCCGCCAGCCGCGCCGTGATGATGCATGGCGAGAAGCTGCTGGAAGCCATGAATGCCGCGCAAGAGGCCTTGACCCATAAGGGCGAGGTCGAGGCGTCCTTGCGCTCCGCCTCCCGTGCGCTGGTGCGCGTCGCCGAACGGGCCGAGGGCAAGCTGGACCCGGTGATCGCCGCCCTGGACCGCGCCGCCCAGGAAGCCGCCGAGGCCACCAATCTGCTGGAACAGGCCTCCGCCGCAATCGATCTCGACCCCCGCCATCTGGAAAAGGTGGAGGAGCGGCTGTTCTCCCTGCGCGCTTGCGCCCGCAAGCATCAGATCGCCGTGGACGAACTGCCCCTGCTGCTCGACCGCCTGGGCCGCCAACTGGCCCAGCTGGAAGGCGGCGGCGATGGGCTGGCCCGCCTCGCCCGCGCCGAGCAGGCGGCGCGCACCCAGTATCTGGAACAGGCCCGCGCCCTGTCCAAGGCCCGCCTTGCCGCCGCCGCCCAGTTGGACAAGGCCGTGGCCGCCGAACTGCCGCCCTTGAAGCTGGATAAGGCCCGCTTCCAGACCCGTGTCTCACAGGTGGATGAGGCCCAGTGGGGGCCTTTGGGCCTGGATCAGGTCAGCTTCGAAGTGGCCACCAATCCCGGCTCCGCCCCCGGCCCCTTGGGCAAGATCGCCTCGGGCGGCGAGTTGTCGCGCTTCATGCTGGCGCTCAAAGTGGTGCTGGCCCGCATTTCCTCGACGCCCACCATCGTCTTCGACGAGGTGGATTCCGGCATCGGCGGCGCCGTGGCGGCCGCCGTGGGCGAGCGCTTGGGCCGCCTTGCCGAGGGCTTGCAGATCCTGGTCGTCACCCATTCTCCCCAGGTGGCGGGACGGGGCCGCCACCACTACCGCGTGGCCAAGGCCGATGCGGGCGGCAAGACCACCACCGGCGTCGACCGCCTGTCCGCCGAACAACGCCGCGAGGAAGTGGCCCGCATGCTCTCGGGCGAAACCATCACCGACCACGCCAGAGCGGCGGCCGATGCGTTGATGGGCTGAAACGTCACACCCTCTCACACCTTTCGGAAAACCACTGACATCCCTCGAACGGGGTTTACGTGCCCATACTTTTTGTGACACGCCCCGGTTGGAACTGGTCAAATAATGAATTTTCGGCGCATATCCTGAAGATATACATCCAGGGCATGGCCATTATTTGTCCTTCGAACAGCACGCAATGACCGCCGATCGGTGGATTGCCCAGGGGGACAGTCATGATCAACGACAAGCTTCTTGCCCTTCTCGCCGCGACCGGCGCTCTGGCGGCCATCGACCCGGCCTTTGCCGGTTGCGACGTCGTGCCCGCCACCCAGCAGGCCTCCACCGCCGCCAGCACCAACACCGCCGGCCTGATCGCCAGCCGGGTGACCTCGGTGGTCACCACCAGCACAGGCGGCGGAACAAGGGGCTCGAGCAGCGGCGGCACCAATACGGGGGGCGGAAGCACTACCACGGGCAGCGGCGGATCCCTGAACGCAGCCTCCTCTGGCTGCGGAACCACCACCACCACCGATACCGCCACCCTGAGCGAAGATGAGACCATCTCGCGGCAAGGTGCGGGCGCGGCCCAGGCCAGAGAGCAGAAGATCAACTCTATCTGGGTGGCCAGTTCGGTGACCTGGCTGAAGAAGACCGATCGCAACGGCGATTACGGCGGCACCGTCACCAACGGCATCGTCGGCTATGACCGCCGCCTGACCAACGACCTGATCGGCGGCATCGCCGTCGGTTACGAAAAAGTGATGATCAATACCAAATACGTGGCCAATGGCGGCTCGGTAGAGGGCAACACCGTCTCGGTCTCGCCCTATCTGGGTTACAGCATCAATGACTGGCTGGTGATCGACGGCGTCGCGGGCTTTGCCCGCATTCAGTACCGGTTCAAGTCCAACTCCCAAGAAGTCGGCGAAGCCAACGCCAACCGACTGTTCGGCGCCAGCAACCTGACCGCCTATCAGCGTTATGACGACACCATCGTCAAGGCGGCCATCGGCTATCTGCGCATCGCCGAGTTCCAGGGCTCCTATACGTCCAACCAGAACACCTTCAACCGCGAATCCTTGGCCAATTTCGGACAGGTGCGCGCGACCTTGAGCGCTGGCCACGATCTAAAGACCAGCTATGGCCTGTTCACGCCCAATGTCTTCGCCCGCTACGAATACGACCTGCCTCACGCTCAGAAGGTCGATCTGGCGGCCGGGTACCGCAGCACCAATGATCCCGACGGCATGACATTCGGCATCGGTCTGGATTTCGCCATCGACGACCTGAAGATCAATGTCGGGGCAACCACGGCCCAGTTCCGCGATAATTTCGAGTCCTATGGCCTGGACGCCACTGTCCGTTACGCCTTCTGAATGATGCGGGGGGGGTGGCCTTTGCCGCCCCCTTTATTTCCGAAGGCTCCCGCCGTATAACCGGCCCATGAGCCGCCCCCCTGTTCCCATCGACGTACTCACCCCTTTCGAAGCCCGCATCGAGCATGCGGAGTTGGTGGAAAAGCTCGTTTCCTGGGACGAGGCCTATCATGGCCAGGATGCGCCGCTGGTGCCCGACGACGTCTATGACGGGGCCAAGCGGCGGCTTTCCGGGATCGAGGCGCGCTTTCCCGAACTGGCGGCCAAAAGCCCCATCAAGGACAAGGTCGGCGCCGCGCCGTCCGAGGGTTTCGGCAAGCTGGTCCATGCATTGCCCATGCTGAGCCTGGACAATGCCTTTTCCCCAGAGGACGTGGCCGAGTTCGATGCCAAGGTGCGGCGCTTCCTGGGGCTTTCCGATGAGGCTCCCCTGGCCTATGTGGCCGAGCCCAAGATCGACGGATTGTCCATCAATCTGCGCTATGAGAATGGAAACTTCGTCTCGGCCGCCACGCGCGGTGACGGAGCCGAGGGCGAGGACGTCACCCGCAATCTGGACACATTCCCCGAGACCCAGCTTCCCCGCCGCCTTGGCCCCGATGCGCCAGCGGTGATCGAGATCCGGGGCGAGGTCTATATGACCAAGGCCGACTTTCTGGCGCTGAACCAACGCCAGGAATCGGCGGGCGAAAAGCCCTTCGCCAATCCCAGGAACGCGGCGGCTGGATCGCTTCGCCAGTTGGACCCCAAGATCACCGCGTCCCGGCCGCTGTCCCTGTTCGCCTATGCCATGGGCGAGGCGTCCAGCCTGCCCGCAGCCAGTCACTGGGGCTATCTGGAGCGCCTCAAGGCCTGGGGCTTTGTCGTCAATCCGCTGATCCGCCGCTGCGACGGGGTGGCTGGCCTGCTGGCCGCCTATGGGTCCTTAGGCGAGGCCCGCGCCGCTTTGCCCTACGACATCGACGGCATCGTCTACAAGGTGGACGATCTTGAACTGCAAAAGCGCCTGGGCTTTGTATCGCGCAGCCCCCGCTGGGCCATCGCCCATAAATTCCCCGCCGAGCAGGCCACCACCTTGTTGGAGGCCATCGACATCCAGGTGGGCCGGACGGGGGCGCTGACCCCCGTCGCCCGCCTGACCCCCGTGAATGTGGGCGGCGTGGTGGTCAGCAACGCCACGCTCCATAACGAGGACGAGATCGCCCGCAAGGATGTGCGCGTCGGCGACACTGTCATCGTGCAAAGGGCGGGCGACGTCATCCCCCAGATCGTCGGCGTGGTGCCGGGAAAACCGCGCGGCCCCACCCCCTTCGTCTATCCCGACACCTGCCCGGTCTGCGGGGCGCACGCGGTGCGGCCCGAGGGCGAGGTGATCCGCCGCTGCACCGGGGGGCTGACCTGCGACGCCCAGGCCAAGGAGCGTCTCAAGCATTTCGTGTCGCGCAATGCCTTCGATATCGAGGGATTGGGTGACAAGAACATCGAATTCCTGTGGGACAAGGGCTGGGTGCGCAAACCCGCCCATATCTTCACCCTGGAAGCCGCCAATCAGGACCGGCTGCAAAAGCTGGAGAATTTCGAAGGCTGGGGCAAGCGGTCCACCGAGAAGCTGTTCGAGTCCATCCGTAGCCGCGCCTCCATGGGCCTGGAGCGTTTCATCTTCGCTCTCGGCATCCGCCAGATCGGCGAGGCCACTGCCAAGCGTCTGGCGCGCCATTACGGCGGTTTCCAGGCCTGGCGCGACGCCATGACCGAAGAGGGCAAGGACGAACTGACCAGTATCGAGGATATCGGCCCCTCGGTGGCGGCGGATCTGCTGGACTTCTTCAAGGAAGAGCACAACCGGGCCGCCCTCGACGATCTGGTCCGCGCCATGGAAGCCTTGGGCGGCGGCGTTCAGGACGCCAAGCGCATCGAGGCCTTTGCCTCTCCAATAGCGGGCAAGGCGGTGGTGTTCACCGGGACGCTGGTCACCATGACCCGCCCCGAAGCCAAGGCCCGCGCCGAAGCCCTGGGCGCCAAGGTGGTGGGGTCGGTGTCGAAGAAAACCGATTACGTGGTGGTGGGCGCCGATGCCGGATCCAAGGCAACGGAGGCCGCCAAACTGGGTCTTACCATCCTCAGCGAACAGGAATGGCTGGACCTGATCGGCGGCTGAACCTTGCCGTTGCCGTCACTCTCCCGTATACGGTGAAGGATGGCGGACGATCCCAACGACAGAAGGGCGGAACTACAGCGCCGGGCGCGAGACCTCGCGGCCATGCGGGGCGCTGGGACCAAGCCTGCACAGCCCGAGCCGGAAGCCGAGGTGCACCCTCCCCTGGCCGAGGCCGAAGCCACCGCCACCGCGGCGGCGGTGGGGGCGGAGGCCCGGTCGTCAGGCCTGCTGGATCTGTTGGTCAGCCTGTTCAAGCCCAAGCCCGCCCAGCCCCAGCGGCCGGTCCCAGTTCCCATCCCCGCCGAGGGCCCGGCCTTCACCATTCTCGTGGCGGCGCTGTCGGGTGATGCGGATGGTCAGGCGGCCACACAGCTCAATCAGATCCTGAACGCGCGCCCGGCCTTCAAGGTCAAGGCCGTTCCGCGCATCTACCAGTTGGACCGTCTGGACGACCCGGCCCAGGTGGCGGGCATCTCGCTCAACACCCGGCACGCGGTGGCCGAGGAGGACGCCGACCTGCTGGTCTGGGGCGAATTCGGCAAGGACGGCTATCGTCTGCGACTGGCCACGGCCAGCAATGACGACGAGCGCGCCGCCTTTTTCGGCACCACCACCCGCATCGAACTGCCCGTGGAACTGGGCGAAGGCCCGTCCAACCTGCTTTATGCCGCATGCCTGGCCGCAGTCGAGGTGCCCACCGAGGCGCACCGCAATTCCATCCGCCGACTGATGCCCGCCGCCGCGGCTCAGTTGGAAAGCCTGGCCGCCAAGCCGCCGGTGCAGATGTCCATGGGCCAGCAGCGGTCCTGCCAGATGGTCTTCGGCCATGTGGCCACCATCAACGCCATGGTGGTGCCGCCGGAAGAGACCGATCTGTGGTTCGACAAGGCCATCAACGCCTATCGTCAGGCCCAACGCCGCCTCGCCCGTACCGATCCCTCCTGGGAATCCGGGCTGATCCACAAGCATATCGGCGCCGTGCTCTCGGCCAAGGCCGAACGCTCCAAGGAACCCGCGCCTTTGCTGGAAGAGGCCATCAAGGAATGGCGTCAGGCGGTGGAATGCCTGCCGCGCGCCCTGATGCCGCAGGAATGGGCCTCGGCCCAGGTGCGGCTTGGCGTGGCGCTGTACCGCCTGGACCTCAAGACCGGCCAGACCGAATTGCTGCGCGAATCCGTGCAGGCGCTTCAGGCCACCCTTCAGGTCTATTCCCGCACCGAGACGCCCCAACGCTGGGCCGAGGTGATGCACAACATCGCCCAGGTCCTGGAAGTCTATGGCGACCAGTTGAAAAGCACCGAAGTCCTGAAGCGCTCCATCGACGCCTGCCATTCGGTGCTGGAGATCAGGACCCGCGAACGCGTCCCCCTGGCCTGGGCCGCCACCCAGAACACCCTGGGCTCGGCCCTGTTCCTGCTGGACCGGCACTCCACCGGAGCCGGTCATCTGGCCGAGGCGGAAGAGGCCCTGGCCGGGGCGCTGGAAGTATTCCAGACCCACGGCGCCAAGGGACCGGCCAAAGTGGCCGCGAAAAATCTCGGCCATGTGCGCAAACTGGCCGAAACCCGCAAAACCCGGCAGGTGGTCGAGCCCCACTGGCTGGACGATCCCGACACCAAGTAGCTTCCCAAAACAGGCGCCGCGCACTATGGTCCGGCACCCCGACCCCAGTTGATCGCCTTGCCATGACCAAGCTCACCCATATCCGCAATTTCTCCATCGTCGCCCATATCGATCACGGCAAGTCGACCCTTGCCGATCGCCTGATCCAGGCCTGCGGCGCCATCGAGGCGCGCGACATGAAGGAGCAGATCCTCGATTCCATGGATATCGAGCGTGAGCGCGGCATCACCATCAAGGCCCAGACCGTGCGGCTGGAATACAAGGCCAAGGACGGCCTGACCTATCAGCTGAACCTCATGGACACGCCCGGCCATGTGGACTTCGCCTATGAGGTTTCGCGCTCGTTGGCCGCCTGCGAGGGCTCGTTGCTGGTGGTGGACGCAAGCCAGGGCGTCGAGGCCCAGACGCTGGCCAATGTCTATCACGCCCTAGATGCCGGGCACGAAGTGGTTCCTGTGCTCAACAAGATCGACCTGCCCGCCGCCGAGCCCGAGCGCGTCAAGCAGCAGATCGAGGACGTCATCGGCCTGGACACCTCTGACGCGGTGATGATTTCGGCCAAGACCGGCATCGGCATCGGCGACGTGCTGGAAGCCCTGGTCAAGCGCCTGCCCTGCCCCGAAGGCGACGCCGATGCGCCGCTTCAGGCCCTGCTGGTGGATTCCTGGTACGATCCCTATCTGGGCGTCATCATCCTGGTGCGCATCAAGAACGGTGTCCTGAAGAAAGGCCAGAAGATCCGCATGATGGCCACCGAGGCCGCCTATCAGGTGGATTCCTGTGGCTATTTCACGCCCAAGCTGGTGCAGACCACCGAACTGCGCCCCGGCGAGATGGGCTTCTTCACCGCCGCCATCAAGGCCGTCGCCGACACCAAGGTGGGCGACACCGTCACCGACGACCGTAAGCCCGCCGAGACCCCGCTGCCCGGCTTCAAGCCCAGCGTGCCGGTGGTGTGGTGCGGTCTGTTCCCCATCGACGCCGCCGATTACGAGGATCTGCGCGATAGCCTCGCCAAGTTGCGCCTCAACGATGCCAGCTTCCAGTACGAGCCCGAGACCTCGGCCGCGCTGGGCTTCGGCTTTCGCTGCGGCTTCCTTGGCCTGCTGCATTTGGAGATCATCCAGGAGAGGCTGGAGCGCGAGTTCAATCTGGACCTCATCACCACCGCGCCGTCCGTGGTCTATCGCGTCCACAAGACCAATGGCGAGATGGAGGAACTCCACAATCCCGCCGACATGCCCGACCCGGCCCGCATCGACCATATGGAAGAGCCGTGGATCAAGGCCACCATCATGGTGCCCGACGAATATCTCGGCCCCGTGCTGACGCTGTGCACCGAACGGCGCGGCCAGCAGATCGACCTCACCTATGCGGGCTCGCGCGCCATGGCGGTCTACAAGCTGCCGCTCAACGAAGTGGTGTTCGACTTCTACGACCGGCTGAAGTCCATTTCCAGGGGCTATGCCAGCTTCGATTACGAAGTGGACAGCTATGCCCAGTCCGATCTGGTCAAGGTCCAGATCCTGGTCAATGCCGAGCCGGTGGACGCCCTGTCCTTCGTGGTGCACCGCGCCAATGCCGAAAGCCGGGGCCGCGGCATCTGCACCCGGCTGAAAGAGCTGATTCCGCGCCAGATGTTCCAGATCGCCATCCAGGCCGCCATCGGCGGACGCATCGTGGCGAGAGAGAGCATCAGCGCGCTGCGTAAGGACGTGACCGCCAAATGCTATGGCGGCGACGCCACCCGCAAGCGCAAGCTTCTGGAAAAGCAGAAGGAAGGCAAGAAGCGCATGCGCCAGTTCGGCAAGGTGGACATTCCGCAATCCGCCTTCCTGGCCGCGCTGAAGATGGGTGATTCCTAGGCGTTTCCAACGGAAAGGTCGATTCACCACGAAGGCACGAAGGAGAGGGAAGGAACACGAAGAAGGAAGAAATTTCCTCCCTTTCCCTTCCCTTTCCTTCGTGCCTTCGTGGTGAAACTCATCCTTTCCCCTCGTTCCGTCGTCCGGGGTGACGCGCCCCCTCAATGCCACTAGACTTGCCACCTTCAATCCCACGGCAGGACCGGATGATCGGCTCGACGGGTTCAGGACGACAGGGGGGTGACGGATCGGTCGAACTGCGCGCCGAGGAATTGGCGTCCCGGTTTCCGCCGCTGCTGGTCGAAGCCGAACGCGTGGCGCAAAGCGTCGCTCAGGGCGTGCACGGCCGCCGCCATGCCGGGTCCGGGGATGCCTTCTGGCAGTACCGCAGGGCTCAGCCCGGCGACGAGGCGGGCTCCATCGACTGGCGCCGCTCGGCCCGCTCCGATCATCTCTATGTGCGCGAGACGGAATGGGCGGCGTCCCAGACCGTGTGGCTGTGGCTGGATTCCTCGCCCTCCATGCACTGGCGGTCCGAGACCGGGCTGCCCACCAAACATTCCCGCGCCCGGCTGCTGATCCTCGCCCTGGCCAGCCTGCTGCTGCGCGGCGGCGAAAGGGTGGCCAGCCTGGCCGGAGGCGCAAGGCCGGTTTCCGGCAATGGGGCCCTGGCCCGCTTTGCCGAAGCCTTGGAAAGAGCGGGGGATGCCCCGCCCGCCCCGCCGATCCAACTGCCGCGCCATGCCACATTGGTGTTGGCCGGTGATTTCCTTGATCCGCTGCCCGACCTCAAGGCTCGCCTCGAAGGCTTGGCCCGATCAGGGGCCGGAGGGCATCTGATCCAGATTCTCGATCCCGCCGAGGAAAGCCTGCCCTATTCCGGCCGCCTGCGGTTTCAGGGGCTGGAGGGCGAGGGCGAGATGGAGGCGGGGCGCGCCGAGGATCTGCGCCCGGATTATGAGCGGCGGCTGGCCGAACAGCGTGACGGTCTGGCCGCCATCACCCGCGCCCTGGGCTGGAGCTTCGCCACCCACCGCACCGACCGCCCCCCGGCGCCCTGCCTGCTGGCCCTGGCGCAGAAAGTGGGGGGGCTGGCATGAGCGCCACCTCTCCATTCATCGTCATCCCGGAAGCGCGCAAGCGCTATCCGGGATCCAGGGGGACTGACTTCCGAGGACGCGACTCCTGGGTCCCGGCTCAAGGCCGGGAAGACGAATCGAGCCATGGGGACACCCCATGACCTTCCTGCCCGGACTCGCTTTCGCCGCCCCCTGGGTCCTGGCGCTGCTGGCCGGGTTGCCGCTGCTTTGGCGGCTGTTGCGGGTGACGCCGCCCCGGCCGCGCAAACAGTCTTTTCCCGCCCTCGCCCTGCTGCTGGGCCTGGACACTGCGCGCAGACAGGCCGAGACCGCGCCGTTCTGGCTGCTGCTGTTGCGCCTCGTCCTGGCCACGCTGCTGATCCTGGCCGCCGCCGGTCCCAATCTGGCCCCGTCTTCTGCCGGGCGGAGCGACGGGCCTTTGCTGGTGATCGTCGATGACGGCTGGGCGGCGGCCCGCGACTGGGAGGGGCGGCGCGAGCATCTGGATCAAATTCTGGCCGCTGCCGAGGGCGCCGGGAGCCCTGTTCTGCTGCTGGCAACCGCACCACCTAAGGATGGCGGCCCCGTCACCCTGGGAAGGCTGACCAGCGCGTCCGAGGCCCGCTCCCTGGCGGCGGGCATGGAGCCAAAACCCTGGCCCACCGACCGCAAAGCCGCCCTGGCCGCCCTGGATTCCCTGCCCTTCGACCGGGCCGGGCGGGTGGTGTGGATCAGCGATGGTCTGGCCGATCCGGCCGACGGCGCCCTGTTCCGCCGTCTGCAAGGCCTGGGCGGCGGTCTGGAGGTGGTGACGGGCAAAATCGGCCGACTGCTGCTGCCCCCCGCCGAAGGCGTTTCGGCCGAGCGGCTGGTTCCGGTGGCCCGCCGCCTGCCCGCCCCCGAGGCCGAATCCGTCGCCATCCGCGCCCTGGATTCCAAGGGCATGGTCCTGGCCCGCGCCGAAGGACGTTTCGAGCCCAATCGCGCCACCACCGACCTGCCTCTCGATCTTCCCGGCGCCTTGCGCAACCGTCTGGCCCGCCTTGAGATCGAAGGCGAACGTTCGGCAGGCGCCGTGCTGCTGCTCGACGAGTCCAGCCGCCGCCGCTCGGTGGGTCTGGCGGGCGGCGATCCCTCCTCGGCGCCGCTGCTCGACCGCCTCTATTACGTGGAGCGGGCACTGTCTCCCCATGCCGAGCTGAGGCGGGGCGAGGTGGCGGACCTGGCCGCCGATCCCTCCCTCGACGTGATCATTCTGGCCGATGTGCCGCTGGTGCCCGGCGCTGGCGCCCTCAAATTGGCCACCCGCGTGGAGCAGGGCGCGGTTCTGGTGCGCTTCGCAGGCCCCTTGCAGGTCCAGGCCGCCCAGACCGATCCGCTGCTGCCCGTACGCCTGCTGGCTGGTGGGCGGACCTTAGGGGGCGTGCTGTCCTGGACCACGCCCATGCGCCTGGCCCCCTTTCCTGAAACCTCGCCCTTCCATGGCCTTGCCATCCCCGAGGACGTGGAGATCCACTCTCAGGTTCTGGCCGAACCGGGCCTGGATCTGGGCGCACGCACCTGGGCCTCCCTTACCGACGGAACGCCCCTGGTCACCGCCGAACGCCGCGGCAAGGGCCTCGTCGTGCTGATCCATACCAGCGCCAATACCGAGTGGGGCAATCTGGCCCTGTCGGGTCTGTTCGTGGACATGCTGCGCCATCTCGTCGCCCAGTCCCATGGCGGAGCCGGACCGGTGGCGGCAAGCGGGCCTTTGGCGCCTGCCGAATTGCTCGACGGGCTGGGGCGTCTGGCCCCCGCCGCGGGCATCGCCGCCCCTCTGGATGGACAAGCCATGGCCGCCACCCGGCCCCAGCCCCGTCATCCGCCCGGCTTTTACGGCCCCCCCGAGGCGCGGAGCGCCTTCAATCTCGGCCCCGCTCTTCCCCCCGCCAACCGCTTCAGCCCGCCGCAGGGCGCCACCCTGACCGCGTTGGGCCAGCCCCAACCCGGCCTGGATTTCGCACCATTGCTGCTGCTGGCCGCCCTGGTCCTGGCCCTGACCGACATGGCCGCCACCCTTGCGCTGCGCGGCCTGTTGTGGCGGGTGGCGGTTGTTGTCCTCGCTCTCGCCCCAGGAGAGCCCGCCCGCGCCGAGTCCTTCGCCTTGCAAGCTGGTCTGGCCACCCGCCTTGGCTGCGTCACCACCCGCGACGGGGCCATGGACCGCCTGTGTCTGGCAGGCCTGCGCGGGCTTTCGGCGCGCCTTGCCGAGCGCTCCACCGCCGAACTCGCCGAGCCCATGCTGGTGGACCCGGAACGCGACCCGGTGGTGTTCTTTCCCCTGCTCTACTGGCGCATCACGCCCAACCAGCCGCCGCCCTCGGAACGGGCGGTGGAAAAGCTCAACACCTATATGGCCAAGGGCGGCGTGATCTTGTTCGATACCGCCGATGAGGGCCAAGCGGGGGCCGGCACCAATACCGCCGACGTACAGCGCCTGCGGCGTTTGCTGGCGGGGCTGGCCCTGCCCGCGCTGGCGCCCATGGGCCCCGACCATGTGCTGACGCGGGCCTTCTACCTGCTGAAAAGCGTGCCGGGCCGCTGGGACGGCGCAACTTTGTGGGTGAGCCAGGGAGCGGAAGCGGGCAATGACGGCGTCTCGCCGGTGGTGCTGGGCGGCAATGACTGGATCGCCGCCTGGGCGGTGGACGAACGCGGGCGGCCCATCCACGCCGTGGTGCCTGGCGGCGAGCGCCAGCGGGAACTGGCCTATCGCTTCGGCATCAATCTGGTGATCTATGCCTTCACCGGCAATTACAAGGCCGATCAGGTCCACCTGCCCGCCATCATGGACAGGCTGAAGCGATGAGCTACACCTCCATCGCCTTCGCACCTCTCTTTTCCTGGCCCGTCATTGGCGGGTTTGGAATCGCTGCCCTGCTCCTGGTCGGTATCGGGCTATGGCGCAAGGCCTCGGGCACTTGGCTACGCGCCCTGGTTCTGGCCGCGCTGCTGGCGGGGCTGGCCAATCCCCGCCTGCTGGCCGAGAACCGCACCTCCATTGCCGACGTGGCGCTGGTGGTGGTGGACGAGACCCCGTCCCAGGCCATCGGCGAGCGCCGCGCCCAGACCCAAGCGGCGCTGGACGAACTGACGCGCCGCGCTGCCCTGCTCAAGGGGCTGGAGGTGCGGATCGAGCATGTGGGCTCCGAACCGGGCTCCGATCGCGGCACGCGGCTCTTCGAGGCGGCCGAGCGCGCCCTGGCCGATGTGCCGCGCCGTCGTCTGGCCGGAGTGACCATGATCACCGACGGACGTGTCCACGATGTGCCCGCTGATTTGGGGCGTTCGCTGGGCGCGCCCATCCACACCTTGCTGACCGGAGCGCCCAATGAGCGCGACCGCCGTCTAGTGCCTGGCGCATCGCCCGCCTTCGCCCTGGTGGGCGAGACCGCCACCCTGGCCTTCCGGGTGGAGGATCAGGGAGGAAAAGGCGAAGCCGTGGTCGCGGTGCGCGTTGACGGCCAGCCCTTTGCCGCCATCACCGTGCCGCTCAACCGCGAGGCCACCCTGGAGGTGCCCATCCGCCATGCCGGGCCCAATGTGGTGGAGTTGGAGGCCGAGCCGGGACCGGGCGAACTGTCCCTGGTCAACAACCGCACGGCCCTGTCCATCTCAGGCGTGCGCAACCGCCTCAAGGTTCTGCTGGTCTCGGGCGAGCCCCATGCGGGTGAACGCACCTGGCGCAATCTCTTGAAGTCCGACCCGGCGGTGGATCTGGTCCACTTCACCATCCTGCGGCCCCCGGACAAGGACGACCAGACCCCCATCCGCGAAATGAGCCTGATCAGCTTTCCGGTGCGCGAACTGTTCGAGGAGAAGCTCTCCGAGTTCGACCTGATCATCTTCGACCGCTTCCGCCGCAGGGGCGTGCTGGCGCCCGCCTATTACCGCAATCTCGCCCGCTATGTGCAGGGCGGCGGCGCCCTGCTGGCCGCATTGGGGCCGGAATTCGCCGAAGCCGACGGCATCGCGGCCTCGGCCCTGGCTGATGTGCTGCCCGCCCTTCCCACGGGCAAGCGCCTGGACCGGGAATTCCGCCCCCGATTGACCGAGGCCGGACGACGCCATCCGGTGATGAGCGGCTTGGCCGGAACAAGACCCGGCGATGCGCCCTGGGGAAGCTGGATGCGCCAGATGGAGGTGGGCAAGGCCAGGGGCACCACCTTGCTCTCGGGGATCGACGACCATCCGCTGGTGGTGCTGGACCGGGTGGGAGAAGGCCGTGTGGCCATGGTGCTGTCCGATACTTTGTGGCTGTGGGCGCGCGGCTGGGAGGGCGGCGGCCCCCATGCCGAGATGACCCGGCGCCTCGCCCACTGGCTGATGAAGGAGCCGGACCTGGAGGAGGATGCGCTGACCGCCTCGGTGGAGAACGGAACGCTTTCCATTGTGGCGCGCGGCGCCACGGCTGCCCTCGAGGCTGCCATCACCGCCCCCGACGGCACCCAGGCATCCCTTTCCCTCGAGCCCGACCAGGACGGCGTGGCAAGGGGCGCCTCCAACGCCGCCCAGACCGGGCTGTGGCGGGTGAGCCTGCCCGATGGCCGCGTCGCCCTGGCCGCCTCGGGCAGCGCCACGCCGGTGGAACTGGCCGAACTGACCGCCACCCCTGACCGCCTTGCCCCCGTCGCCAAGGCCACCGGCGGCACCCTGACATGGCTGGCCGAGCATGGAGTGCCGGAATTGCGGCGCGTGGCGCCCGGTTCGGTTACCGGCGGCCCGGGCTGGATGGGCTTTGCCGAGCGGGGCGATTATGTGGTTGACGGCGTTCGCGAAATCGCTCTTTTGCCCGCGCTTCTTGGGCTTTTTCTCTGCCTGGGCGGGCTGCTGATCGCGTGGCGAAATGAAACGCGCTGAACCGTTTTTTTGCCAATCATCGGTAGATTCGATTTGGAATATCGGCCGGACCGATGTAAGGAGTTCTTACCTATAGGTTAATGGGGAGCGGTCTGGTTAGACTGCTCCGGCCTCGAAGTGGCGAGGCCATCCGAAACGTGGGGGACGTCTGGAAAGTGACCGATCAGCGACTGATCCCGGTAGCCGGAAAGCGGCTCAAGGCGTTGCGTCGGGCCGCGTCCTGGATGATTCCCGAGTGGCAGGTCTTCGTGCGGCGCCCCAACGGCACCGCCGAGCATTTCACCTTCACCCGCAAGCGTCAGCTGATCTTGTTGGGCATCGTGGTCGGCATCACCGCCTGGGCCGGAATCGTCTCGGCGCTGCTGACCCGCCAGCCTGACGAGATCGCCGCCAAGGAACGCCAGCTGGACGAGATGATGGCCGCCACCCGCGCCGCCCAGTACCGTCTGGCCTCGTCGCAGAAGATGGTGGCCGACATCGCCCGCGAAGTGGATCTGGTCCATTCCAACGTGGCGGTGCTGGCCGAGACCAATGCCGCCCTGGCCAAGGACCAGCCCCCAAAGAAGGTCGCTCCTCCGGTCAAGCGCAGTTCTGGTGGCGAGCCCGCCTGGAACGAGGACGGCCAGCCCGCTGGTGACGAGGCGAGGGCCGTGCGCGAACAGGTCCGCCGCCTGGAAGGCTCGCTGGAGCGCTTGCGCGTCGCCTATTCCCAGGCGGTGCAGAATACCGATGCCGCCGCCCAGTCGCGCATTTCCGACACCGAGCGGCTGCTGAACCGCCTGGGCCTGGACGCGTCGCGCCTGTTCGAACGCCGCGACCGCGATGCCGGACGGGGCGGCCCCTATATTCCGCTCAGCACCGTGACCGGCGATACCGGCCTGTCGGGCCTGATGGACCGCCTGGACCGCTGGAGCGGCATCAAGGCGGTGATGCAGAAAATGCCCCTGGGCGAGCCGCTGCATACCGATTACGACCTCAATTCCGGCTTCGGCACCCGCAACGACCCGCTGAACCGCCGCACCGGCGTGCATGAGGGTATCGACCTGGGCGCTCCGCACGGAACGCCCATCTATGCCACCGGCGACGGAATCGTCGAATCGGCGGGGCCGTCGGACGGCTACGGCCTGACTGTCGACGTCAATCACGGCAACGGTGTCACCACCCGCTATGCCCATATGTCGCGCATCAAGGTCAAGGAAGGCCAGAAGGTGACGCGCACCACGGTGGTCGGCCTGTTGGGCAATACGGGCCGCTCCACCGGCCCCCATCTCCATTACGAGGTCCGCGTCGCCGACGTGGCCAAGGATCCCCTCAAATTCATCGCGGCAGGTGAAAATGCTCCCAAAGCTTGGTAAGGCCCTGGGGGCGGTATCCGCCGCCGCCCATGGATCGCGCCACAACGGCACCAACGGCCTGCCGCTCTCGGTGATCGGCGCCGATGTGCGCATCGTCGGCAACATCTTCACCCAAGGTGAGATGCAGATCGACGGTCAGGTGGAGGGTGACATCACCTGCCACCGCCTGCTGGTGGGCGAAGGCGCGCGCATCACGGGCGAGGTTACCGCCGAGACGGTGCAGGTTCATGGCGAACTGAACGGCAAGATCAATGCCGGTTCGGTGATGATCGCCAAATCGGCCAAGGTCGTGGGCGACGTGATCCAGGACAGCCTGGAGATCGAGGCAGGCGCCTCCATGGAGGGCCGCCTGGTCCGCAAGACCGGCTCCGTCAAGGCGCTGGAGCATGCCAAGGGCAACGGCGCGGCCGAGGCCGAATCCGAACAGACCCCGCCCCCGGCCAAGCCCGACATCAGCCAGGAAGCCGCCGGCACGGCATGATCTCCACCTTTCGCTCCGAAGATGGCGCCGTGATCGCGGGCGGTGCCGACGGCGCTGCCAGAGACGCGCTGTGGATCGACCTTCTCGACCCTTCGTCCGAGGAGATCGCCCTGGTGGAGGCCCGCACCGGGCTCGACCTGCCGTCGCGCGAACGCATGGAGGAGATCGAGGCCTCGTCGCGCCTGTCGCGCCGCGGCGACACCATGATGATGACCGTGCCGGTCCTGACCGGCGCCACCAGTACGGACCCGCATAACAGCGCCGTGACCTTCATCCTGAGCGGTGCTTTGCTGGTGACGCTGCGCCATGATACGCCGCGCGCCATGGCCACCTTCGCCCAGGAACTGCTCGAAGCCGCCCCGGCCCCGGTCAATGGCGGCGACGTGCTGCTGGGACTGGTGGAAGCCATCGTCGACCGTATCGCCGACCTGCTTCAGGATCTGGGCGCCGGGCTGGACACCATCTCGCACCGCATCTTCCACCAGCCACACACAACGCATCACCGCCGCCGCCGCGCCAGTTCACGCGAGATGGAGGCCCTGCTGCGCACCATCGGCCGGACCGGCGATCTGACCGGCAAGGCGCGCGAGACCCTGCTGGGCTTAAAGCGGGTCACCGCCTTCCTGCCCCACGGGCCGAACGCGTTGGGCCTGGACGACACGCCCGAGCGCCTGCGGTCCATCGATCAGGACCTGCACTCCCTGTCCGAGTTCACGGATTTCCTGGGCAACAAGATCAACTTCCTGCTGGACGCCACATTGGGGCTGATCGGCATTCAGCAAAATCAGGTGATCAAGCTGTTCACCATCATGTCGGTGCTGTTCCTGCCCCCCACCCTGGTGGCCAGCTGGTACGGCATGAATTTCAAGATCATCCCCGAGCTGCAATGGGAGCTGGGCTATGGCTACGCCATCGCCCTGGCCATCCTCTCGGCGGTGGTGCCCTATATCTTCTTCCGCCGCAAGGGCTGGGTATAAGGGCTACTTAGCCTTTGTCTTGGCCGGAGCCTTCGCCTTAGCCGGAGCCTTCGCCTTAGCGGAGGCCTTGGCCGGGACAGCCTGACGGCGTTCCGCCTCCAGCCAGAACTCAAGATCGCGTCCCTCGGGTCGACCAGCCTCTTCCCACAGTTTGTAGGCAATATCCTTGACAGCGGAACTGGACATGGAAAGGGCTCCTTCAACGGAACGACAGGCGGAAACCATAGCGTAAACAGCGCGCCGCGCCAACAACCAGGGCGCTCCGTTCAAGCCCTCCCCTTGCCCTGGCCGCCATCCTCGGGAAAGATGACGCGGACAAGAGGAACCCAGGACATGACGGCCAGCCAATTCGCACCTCAGGCCCAACAGGCCTTTGCCGCCGCCGCCCAGGCTTATCGCGATGGGCGCATGGACGACGCCGCCCAGGGCTTCGCCACCGCCGCCCTGCTGGAGCCCGGCTGGAACTCGGCCCATGCCAATCTGGGCGCGGTCCTGCGCCGCCAGGGCAAGGCCGAGGCGGCGGTCGCTTGCTATCGCCGCGCCCTGTCCCTGGGGCCGGAGGATGCCGGAACGCTGTCCAATATGGGCAATGCGCTGCGCGACCTGGGGCAGTTGGAGGAAGGCGAGAAAGCCCATCGCCGGGCGGTGGCCCTGGCGCCCGACAGCATCAATTACCGCTATAATCTGGCCTTGCTGCTGCGCGACCGCCGCCTTCACGCGGAGGCCCGCGCCATGCTGGCGGAGTTGGCGGCGACCGAGCCCGATAATGCCGAGATTCAATGGGATCTGGCGCTTGCCGATCTTTATCTCGGCGATTACCAACGCGGCTTCGCGGGCTATGAGTGGCGTACCAAACTGGCCCGCAACCCGGTCCGCGATCATAAGGGGCCGCGCTGGAGCGGCGACGATCCGGTGGGCCGCACCATTTTGCTGCTGTCGGAACAGGGCTTCGGCGACGCCCTGCAATTCGCCCGCTATGTCCCCCTGCTGGCCGCGCGAGGCGCCAAGGTGGTGCTGGAATGCCTGCCCGAACAGGCCGAGCTGTTTGCCGGTCTGGACGGCGTGGTGGCCCTGGTGACCAAGGGATCGCCCCCGCCCGCCCACGATTGCTGGGCACCGCTGGCCAGCCTGCCCCATCTGCTGGACACCCGCTTCGACGCCATCCCCGCGCAGGTCCCCTACCTGTCCGCCCCGCCCCGTCCCAATCTGCGCCTAGTGCCGCCGCCGGGCCAGAAACTGGCGATAGGACTGGTCTGGGCGGGCAAGACGACGCCGCGCGACCGCTCCTGGCCGCTGGAGGAATTGGTGCCGCTACTTGCCGATCCGCGCGCCACCTTCTACTCGCTGCAACTGGGCCCGCGCGCCGGGGACCTGAGGCTCACGGGGCTGGACCGGCTGGTCCGCGACGCCGCTCCCGTGCTCAAATCCTTCGCCGATACCGCCCATGTGATGGAAAGCCTGGATCTGATCATCACCATCGACACGTCGGTGGCTCATTTGGCCGGAGCCCTGGGCCGCCCAGTTTGGGTGCTGTTGCGCTATGTTTCCGATTGGCGTTGGCAAGATGAACCGCTAACGTCTCCCTGGTACCCGACCATGCGGCTGTTCCGGCAGCCCACGCCCATGGATTTCAAGACACCGGTCGCCGAGATGGCCGCCGCACTGGCCTCACTCATCGACGCCCCCTTTCCCGACGCCCCCATTACCGACGAAAGACACTGACATGCGCATCGCCAAGGACACCGTCGTCACGCTCAGCTACCGTGTCACCGACACCGACGGCAACATCGTCGATGAGGGCGCCGAGCCCATCATCTACCTGCATGGCGGTTATGACGGCCTGTTCCCCCGGCTGGAAGCGGCCCTGGAGGGCAAGGAAGCTGGCCACGAACTGAACATCAAGCTGCAGCCCGAGGACGCCTTTGGTGAATACGACGCGGAACTGGTCAGCGTCGAGGACGCCGCCATGTTCCCCGCCAATGTGCAGGTCGGCATGCAGTTCGAGCGTGTCATGGACGGCAATCAGGACGAGGCCATGCTGTTCTCGGTCACTGACGTGGCCGACGGCAAGGTGGTGGTCGACGGCAACCATCCCCTGGCGGGAATGGCGCTGATCTTCGACTGTACGGTCGCCGATATCCGCGCCGCCTCGGCCGAGGAGGTCGAGCACGGCCACCCGCACTTCCCTGGCCACCACCATCACTAGGAAATTGTCATCCCGAGGCGAGAGCCGAGGGATCTCATCCTGACAGGACGGAGCAGACGGAGATTCCTCGGCTCCGCCTCGGAATGACAGACTGGAATCATTGACTCCGACCCGACGGAGAGTATCTTCGGGCCCCGTTTTCAGACCGCTTCAGCAGGAATCCGCCATGAGCTTCGCCGCCCTTGAAAAGACCATCGACGCCGCCTGGGAGGCCCGCGACGGCATCAATCTCCAGACCAAGGGAGAAGTGCGCGACGCCGTCGAGGCGGCGCTGGACGCCCTGGACGACGGCAAGCTGCGGGTGGCCGCCAAGGGCGCCGACGGCAAATGGGTGGTGAACCAGTGGCTGAAGAAGGCGGTACTGCTGTCCTTCCGCCTCAACGACAACAAGGTGATGGGCGAAGGCCCGTCCACCTGGTTCGACAAGGTTCCCACCAAGTTCGAGGGCTGGGACGATTCCCGCTTCCGCGCCGCGGGCTTCCGCGCCGTGCCGGGCGCCGTGGTGCGCCGTTCGGCCTATATCGCGCCGGGCGTGGTCTTGATGCCCAGCTTCGTCAATCTGGGCGCCCATGTGGATTCGGGCACCATGGTCGACACCTGGGCCACGGTCGGCTCCTGCGCTCAGATCGGCAAGAACGTGCATATCTCGGGCGGCGCCGGAATCGGCGGCGTGCTGGAGCCCTTGCAGGCCGGTCCGGTGATCATCGAGGACAACTGCTTCATCGGGGCGCGCGCCGAAGTGGCCGAGGGCGTCATCGTCGAGACCGGCGCGGTGCTGTCCATGGGCGTCTATATCGGGGCATCGACCAAGATCGTCGACCGCGAGACCGGTGAAGTGTTCATGGGCCGGGTTCCCGCCTATTCCGTGGTGGTGTCGGGCACCATGCCGGGCAAGGCGTTGCCCGACGGCACGCCGGGCCCCGGCCTCTACTGCGCCGTGATCGTCAAGCGCGTGGACGAGCGCACCCGTTCCAAGGTCGGCATCAACGAGCTGCTGCGCGACTGATGAACCTTTCCGATCCCGTCCAACTGGCCCAGGCCCTGATCCGCTGCCCCAGCGTCACTCCTGAGGATGCGGGGGCGCTGGACGTGCTGGCCGGGGCGCTGGAACGTCTGGGCTTTACCTGCCACCACATCCGCTCAAGCACCGGCGGGCCGGAGATCAGGAACCTCTATGCCCGTCTGGGCACCGAGGGCCCCAATCTCTGCTTCGCCGGTCACACCGATGTGGTGCCGCCCGGCAAGGGATGGACGTTGGAGCCCTTTGACGGCGGCATCGACCAGGGCCGCCTGTTCGGGCGCGGCAGCGCCGACATGAAGGGCGCCATCGGCTGCTTCGTGGCCGCCGTGGCGCGGATGTTGAAGGACGGCGCGCCCAAGGGCTCCATCTCGCTGCTGATCACCGGCGACGAGGAAGGCCCGGCTGTGGACGGCACGGTCAAGGTGCTGGACTGGCTGGCGGCGCGGGGAGAGCGTCTGGATTGCTGCATCGTGGGCGAGCCCACCAATCCGCGCAAGCTGGGCGACATGATGAAGATCGGGCGGCGCGGCAGCCTCAATTGCCGCCTGACCGTGTTCGGCACCCAGGGCCATTCGGCCTATCCCCATCTGGCCGACAATCCGATTCCGCGCCTGCTGGAAATCCTGCGTCTGCTGACCGAGGCGCCGCTGGACGAGGGCACGCCCCATTTCCAGGCCTCGACCCTGGCGCTGACCACCGTGGATGTGGGCAATCCCGCCACCAACGTCATTCCCGCCGAAGCCCGCGCCGGTTTCAACATCCGCTTCAACGACCTGCATTCCGGCGCCTCGCTGGGAAAGTGGATCAGGGAGATTGTCGCCAAGGCTGGCGGCGAGGTGGAGGCGAAAATCGAGGTGTCGGGCGAATCCTTCCTGACGCCGCCGGGCAAGCTGTCCGAGGCCATCGCCCAGGCCGCCTTCGAAGTCACGGGACTGACCCCGGAACTGTCCACCTCGGGCGGCACGTCGGATGCCCGCTTCATCAAGAATCACTGCCCCGTGGTGGAATTCGGGCTGGTCGGCCAGACCATGCACAAGTCCGACGAACATGTCGCCATCGCCGATATGGAAGCGCTGACCGAGATCTACCGTCGCGTCCTTGTCCGGCTGGCACCCGCGTCATGATCACCGCCGGCGAAATCATCGCCGGTGTCTTTGGTGCCTGGCGCCTGGCCCGGCGCGATCCCACCGGGCTGATCTGGTTCGATTCCAGCCCGCGCGGCTTCGTCAATTCCTTCTGGGGACCGGCGCTGATCCTGCCCGGCTTCCTGGTGCTGCAGACCCTGGACGGGACCTTCGAGACCGACCTGTTGCGGCCCCTGGCGGTGGAACTGATCGCCTATGTCATCGGCTGCGTCAGCTTTCCCCTGGCCATGAGCCACATCTCCGAGGGGTTGGAGCGCTCGCATCTCTATACCCGCTTCGTCGTCGCCTATAACTGGTCGCAGGTGATCCAGATGGCGGTGCTGCTGCCTGCCGGACTGCTGATCCATCTGGCGCCCAGTGACGGCATGGCCATGCTCAACATGGCAGCGACTATCGTGGTCCTGGTCTATCAGGCCTATGTGGCCCATCAGGCCCTGGACGTGAAACCCGCCAGTGCAGGATTGCTGGTCCTGCTGGACCTGTCGCTCGGCGCCCTGATCCAGATGATCGCCAACCGCCTGATGGGCGCATAAAAAAACGGGCCGCGTCCCGGCGGACACGGCCCGTTCATTTCACGTTGCGGGCAAGATGCCCGCGCTCCGTCCGATGGGAGCGCGGCCGTCCCGGCCGCATGTGAGCCTTACTTCGCGGCGGCGATGGCGGCGTCGTAATTGGGCTCCTGGGCGATTTCGGGGACCAGTTCGGCATAGGTCACCTTACCGCCCTTGATCACCACCACGGCGCGGGCCAGCAGACCGGCCAGGGGGCCGTCGACGATCTTGACGCCATAGCGCTCGCCAAAGCCCTTGTCGCGCATGTCGGACAGGGACTGGACCCGCTCTAGTCCTTCGGCGCCGCAGAAGCGCTTATGGGCGAAGGGCAGGTCGGCGGACACGCACAGCACCGCGACACTGCCCAGCTTGTCCAGCTCGGCATTGAAGCGGCGCACCGAGGCGGCGCAGGTGGGGGTGTCGATGCTGGGGAAGATGTTCAGGACGACGGTCTTTCCGGCCACCGCGTCCAGGCTCACATCGGCGAGATCGACGCCGGTCAGCGAGAAGGCGGGAGCGGCAGCCCCCACGGCCGGCAGTGAGCCGTTGGTGTTGATGGGATTGCCCTTAAGGGTGATGGCGGCCATGGCGGAACCTCTGGTCTTGTTTTTGGAAGGGTTCGACTTTGCCCCAGGCGCGCCCGGCAGGCAACCGATCCTCGACCTTGAACCAGAGAAATTTCAGCGGCGCTTGATGGCGCCCCACACCAGCAGCAAGGTGATGGGCGGAGCGCAGATCAGCAGAACGCGGTCCAATGCCACGGCAAACCCCCAACGTTCGCCGTTAAGCAAAAGCGCCTGCTTGCATTGATAGCGTTTCTGGAAACTGCCTTCGCAGCCCTTCATGCGTTCCTGCATGGCCTTGCCGGTGTGATTATCGAATATCTCTTCCGGCATATCGGCAATGAAGAATGTCCAGGTGGAAAATCCCAGCCACAGACAGCAGATCAGCGCGACCAGCAGATCGCCCAACTTGCGCCGCCGCTTCGGATCGGCCAGCCCGTCGGCAATGAAATCAGGCAAAAGGAGCGACATGGGCGGCATGGGTCTGGAATCCTTCGAACCGTCTCACGCTAGCATGACGCGGTTAAGGGACGATTAAATCCGATGCGATCACTCGGAATAATCTTTGAAAGCCATGGCGCGGGCGGGCTTGCCTCAGGCCTATTCCCTTTGCCGCGTACGGCCGATATTGTGTGCGAGATAAGAAATTCCTGCATTCTGACTGGGCTTGTCACAGCCTCAGGGGGGATTGGTGCGTTCAACCCAAATCCGGATCGTCGTCAGGCTGATCGCCGGTTTCTCCGCCATGCTCCTTCTTACCGTCGTCATGGCCGTCATGGCGGGGCGAAGCATGCTGATCATGGCGGATCTGGCCAACGAGCTCTACATCCACCCCTTTGCCGTCACCAACGCCTTGATCCAGGTCGAATCACAGATCAACGCCATTCGCGCCGCATCCCTGACCATGATCTACGGTCGATCGCCCAGCGATGTGCAGCGCATGCTGAGCCTGATCGCCATCCACGAGAACGAGATGGCCGCCAGCATGGCTGTGGTGAAGGGCCGCCATCTGGGCGATCCCGATGACGTCAACCGCCTGTCCAACGAACTCGCCCAGTGGAAGCAGATTCGCGACTTGAACTCCCTCTATTGCCAGACCGGGGAGTTCGATAAGGCCGCCGAGAATTTTTTGCACAACAGCGCGCCCCAGATCGCCCTCTTACGCCGCCATACAGCCGCCCTTTACGCCTTTGCCCAGGACAAGGCCGCTGAGTTCAACCACAGCATCGGCGACCGGCGCGATCAGGTCATCCGCGATATCCTCCTGACCCTCTTCGGTCTGCTGCTGCTGGGAGCGCTGCTGGCGCGGCTCATTACCCGCTCCATCGTGGTTCCGCTGGGCGAGTTGCGCGAAGCCATGCACCGTCTGGCGAACGGCGATCTGGACGCCCATATCCCCAACCGATCGCGGGTCACCGAGGTCAGCCGCATGGCGGCCGCCGTCGAGGTGTTCAAGCAGGCCGCCCTGCGCCTGGAGAGCGAGCGCTGGGTCAAGGACAACGTGGCG
Source organism: Paramagnetospirillum magnetotacticum MS-1 (assembly GCF_000829825.1). Lineage (NCBI taxonomy): Bacteria > Pseudomonadati > Pseudomonadota > Alphaproteobacteria > Rhodospirillales > Magnetospirillaceae > Paramagnetospirillum > Paramagnetospirillum magnetotacticum. The sequence continues at coordinate 67,242 of NZ_JXSL01000034.1, forward strand.
CGGCTGTCTCCCGCCCTGCAGCAGACCGAAACCATCGCCGAGTTCGCCGCCACGGCACTCGACTTCCTGGTGCCGCTATCGGGGGCAGGCGTCGCCGTCTTCCACGCCCGGCCAGGGGGCGCAACCCGATTCATCCGGGTCGCCGCCTGGGGCCTTGCCCCCGGATCCGACGGTTCCCCCGGCCTGACCTCCTTCGCTCCGGGCGAGGGCATCGCCGGTGAGGCGGCCCGCAGTGGAAATTCCATCCATATCGCGGCACCGCCCGAATCCTGGCTGCGCGTCGCCTCGGCCACGGGCATGGGGGCGCCCGCCGCCGTTCTGGCCGTGCCGGTGATGTCGCGCGGCGCGGCCCTGGCGGTCATGGAATTCGCCAGCTTCACCCCGTTCACCGACGATCAGCGGGCGGTGATCGAGGCGGCCCTGCCCATGCTGGCCCTCAATATCGAGATTCTGGAGCGCAATCTGCGCACCCGCGACCTCCTGGAGGAAAGCCAGGCCCAGGCGGAGGAACTGAAGGCCTCGGAGGAGGAGTTGCGCGCCCAGGGCGAGGCCCTTCAGGCGGCCAATGAGGAACTGCGCGTCTCGGAAGAGGAACTCAAGGTCCAGCAGGAAGCCCTGCAATCGGCCAATGAGGAACTGCGCCTCAACGCCGAGGCCTTGGAAGCACGCGGTCTGGCGCTGGAAGAGGCGCGGACCGAGGCCGACCGCCGCGCCATCGAGATCGAACAGGCCAGCCGCTACAAGTCCGAATTCCTGGCCAATATGAGCCATGAACTGCGCACCCCCTTGAACAGCGTCCTGATCCTGGCCCGCGACCTGGCCGATAACGAAACGGGCACTCTTTCGGATGATCAGGTGGAATCCGCCCGGATCATCCACGAAAGCGGCGCCCATCTTCTGGCGCTGATCAACGATGTCCTCGACCTGTCCAAGGTGGAGGCTGGCAAGATGAGCCTGGACCCGGTCACCATCGCCACGGCCGATCTGGCCCAGGTCATCCGCGGGCGCTTTGGCCCCGTCGCCGCCGACAAGGGGCTGGAATTCACGGTGGAATCCGCCCCCGACCTGCCCAGGACCATGAAGGCGGACCGCGGAAAAATCGAGCAGATCGCCAATAATCTGGTCAGTAACGCCATCAAGTTCACCCCCGAGGGCGGCGTCGCCGTGCGCCTTGCCCTTGACCATGACGGACAGGCCCTGGCCCTGTCGGTGGCCGATACCGGCATCGGCATCCTTCCCGAGGACCGCCAGAGGGTCTTCGCCGCCTTCGAGCAGGCCGACAGCAGCACATCGCGCCAGTTCGGGGGCACCGGCCTGGGCCTCACCATCTCGCGCCGTCTGGCCCGCCTTATGGGCGGCGACATCACCTTGGAGTCCAATGGCGATAGGGGCAGCGTCTTTACCCTGCTGATGCCCTTGGGCGGCCCGGTCCCGCAGCCAGCCCCTCCCCCTTGCGCCCCGGAACCTCCACCCGAATCCATCGCCGCGCCGCAAGCCGCCGAGGAAGCGCAGGCTGAGGAACCGCAGGCCGAGGGCAGGCTGCTTCTGGTCATCGAGGATGATCCCATTTTCCGCCGGGTGGTCTGCGACATGGCCAAGGCCAAGGGCTTTACCACCGTGACCGCCGAGGATGGCAAGAGCGGGCTGGATCTGGCCCGCCTGCGGCGACCCTGCGGCATCGTCCTCGATATCGGCCTGCCGGGCATGAGCGGCTGGGAGGTGATCGAGACCCTGCGCCGCCAGCCTGAAACCCGCGACATCCCGGTCCATGTCATCTCCGCCGGAGACGAGCGCGCCAAGGCCGCAGGCATGGGCACCGTCGGCCATCTGACCAAGCCCGTCAGCCGCGAGCAGATCAATAGCGCCTTCGAAGTTCTGCTGCGGGCCGGGAACACCCTGGACCGCCGCCGCCTGCTGCTGGTGGATGGCGATGGCGCCAGCCGGGCCTCCGTTCGCGAGACCCTGCTGGGCCTGAACCTGGACATCACCGTCGAGGAGACCGGAGAGCAGGCCTTAAAGCGGCTGGCGGAAGGGCCCTTCGACTGCATGGTCCTGGACCTTGCCCTGCCCGACATGCCTGGCGGAGAGTTCCTGGAACGGGCCGAGCGCACGCCGTCCGGCCTGCCGCCGGTCATCGTCTATTCCCGCCAGGAACTGAGCCAGGATGAAACGGTCCGCATTCAGGAGTTCACCGACAGCATCGTCATCAAGGGGGCGCGCTCGTCCGAGCGGCTGCTGGACGAGGTCGGCCTGTTCCTCCATGCCGTGGAAGCCAGGAAAAGCGGCAAGTCCAAATCCCCCACCCCCACCGAACCGGTGGACGGGATCCTGGCGGGCCGCACCGTCTTGCTGGTGGATGACGATATGCGCAACGCCTTCGCCCTGTCCAAGGTGCTGCGCACCAAGGGTTTGAAGGTGCTGATCGCCCAGGACGGAACCAAGGCGCTTAGCCAGTTGCGCTCGCGGTCCGACGTGGATCTGATCTTGCTGGACATCATGATGCCGGGCATGGACGGCTATCAGACCATGGGCGAGATCCGCAAGGACCCCCGCTACGCCCACCTGCCCATCATCGCCCTGACCGCCAAGGCCATGGCCGGGGACCGCGACCGCTGCCTGGCCTCGGGCGCCGACGACTATCTGACCAAGCCGGTGGATGTGGAGCTGCTGCGAAAGGCCATGGCGGGTCTGATGACGCGAGGCCATCATGCCGAGCCGGAGTGACGGCCTCAGGGCGCTAGAGGTCGATCTGTTCGTCGAGGCCCTGGCGCGGCGGCACGGCTATGATTTCAGCCAATACGCCAAGGCATCGCTGCGCCGCCGGGTCTCGGCCCTGGCCCAGAGCCTGGGCTGCGCCACCATCGCCGACCTGCTGCCCCGCGTCCTGCATGACGAGGCCTTGCTGCCCGCCATCCTCTCCACCCTGTCGGTGCCGGTCACCGAGATGTTCCGCGATCCCCTGGTGTTCCGCGCCATCGCCGAACGGCTGTTGCCGGTGCTGGCCACTTATCCCCGCCTGAACATCTGGCAGGCGGGATCGGCCACCGGCGAGGAGGCCTATTCCCTGGCCATCCTGCTCGAGGAGGCCGGGCTGCTGCAAAAGGCGCAGATCTACGCCACCGACATCAATGACACCGCCATTGCCAAGGCCGAGGAGGGTATCGTCTCGGCCGAGCACATCGCGCGCTACGAAGACGCCTACCGCAAGGCGGGCGGCAACAAGAGCCTGTCCCACTATTTCAGCCAGGGCTATGGCTTCGCCAAGATCAGCAGCGCCATCAAGGACCACATCTCATTCGCCCACCACAATCTGGTGTCGGATGGGGTATTCTGTGAAGTGAACATGGTCGTCTGCCGCAATGTCCTTATCTATTTCGACAAGAAGCTGCAGGACCATGTGCTGGGACTGTTCGGCTCCAGTCTGTCGCGGGGCGGCTTTTTGTGCCTTGGCCTGCGCGAGAATCTGGGAACTTCGGCCCATGCCCACCAGTTCATGGCCGTCGACCATGAGTTGCGCCTGTTCAGAAAAGCCGGAGGCTCGCAGTGAAACGGATCAGGGCGGTCGCCATGGGATGTTCGGCGGGGGGCATTGCCGCCCTGCACGACATTCTGCCCGCGCTGCCCGCCAACTTGCCCGTGCCGGTGATCATCGTCTGCCATTCCGGCCCCGCAGCCACCGATCTGCTGAGCGCCGCGATCCGCCGCGATTGCCGGTTGCCCGTGGCCGAGGCCCAGGAACGCAGCCCCGCCTTGCCCGGCCACATCCATGTGGCCCCGCCCGACTACCACCTGCTGATCGAACCCGACGGCACCTTCGCCCTGTCGGCCGAAGAGCGCATTCATAACGTGCGCCCCGCCATCGACGCCTTGCTGGAAACGGCGGCCGAGGCCTGGGGTGAGGAATTGCTGGCGGTCTTGCTGACCGGGGCCAATGAGGATGGCGCCCAAGGCATGGCCGCCGTCAAAGCAGCCGGTGGTCACTGCATCGTCCAGGACCCGTCGGATGCCGTGGCCGATGTCATGCCGCGCGCGGCCATCGCCAGGGGCGCCGCCGACTGGATCGCGCCGCTGGACCGCATCGCTTTCCTTATTACCTCGCTTTGCCAGGACAGCCGCCCATGACAGCGACCCTGCCCAAGATTCTGATCGTCGATGACACGCGAGCGAACCTGCTGGCGCTGCGCAAGATATTGAACAAGCTTCATGTGGAGGTGATCGAGGCGGTCAGCGGCAACGAGGCCCTGATCCACTGCCTCGAACACGATTTCGCCCTGGCCCTTCTGGACGTCAACATGCCCGGCATGGACGGCTATGAGCTGGCCGAGCTGATGCGGGGCGAGCCCCGGACCGCGCAGGTTCCCATCATCTTCGTCACCGCCGCCTATTCCGACGATATCCACCGCAACCGGGGTTATGACGTGGGCGCCGTGGAATATCTGCAAAAGCCCATCGACGACTTCATCCTGCGCTCCAAGGTGCGGGTGTTCATCGACCTTTTTCTCAGCCGCCGGGCGCTGGAGGCGGAACTGGCGCGCACCACCGCCATGAGCCAGGTTCTGCGGGAAAGCGAGGCCAGGCTGCACCACGCCGTGTCCGAAGCGCCCATTCCCATCATGATCCACGCCGAGGACGGAACGGTCACTCTGCTCAGCCGGGTGTGGAGCGAACTGACCGGCTATGGGCCCGAGGACATTCCCACCATCCAGGACTGGACCAGACGGGCCTATGGCGAACGCAGCGAAGAGAATCTGGCGCGGATACAAGCTTCCTACGGCATGAGCGGCCCACGCGCCGAGGGCGAACGCGAAGTCATTACCGCCAGCGGCGAGGTGCGCGTCTGGGATCTCCGCTCCGCCCCCATCGAGGCGCTGCCCGACGGACGGCGCCTCGTGATCAGCATGGCCATCGACGTCACCGACCGCTATCACGTGCAAGAGGAACTGGCTGGCAAGACCACGGAACTGGAACGCTCCAACGCCGATCTCGAGCAGTTCGCCTATGTGGCCAGCCACGATCTGCGCGAACCGCTGCGCATGGTCAATTCCTTCCTGGGCCTTTTGGACAAGAAATTCGGCTCAACCCTGCCCGACGACGCCCGCGAATACATCGCCTATGCCAAGGACGGCGCCAAGCGCATGGATTCGCTGATTCTCGACCTGCTGGAATATTCGCGCATCGGCCGCAAGGCTGTCCCGGATCAGGCCATCGACCTGAAACCGACCCTCGACACCGCCTTGTCCAATCTGGCCCTGGCCGTGGAGGAAAGCGGCGCCACCATCAATACGCCCGATACGATGCCCAAGCTTTGCGTCGATTCCGGAGAGTTCGTCCGGCTGTTCCAGAATCTGATCGGCAACGCCCTCAAATACCGCTCGCCCGACCGCGCGCCCGTGGTTTCCATAACCGCCGAGTTCAAGGGCAATGCCTGGGAGTTCCGCATCGCCGATAACGGCATCGGCATCGAGCCTCAATATTTCGACCGGGTCTTTCAGATCTTCCAGCGCCTGCACGCCCGGACCGAGACGTCGGGAACCGGCATCGGGCTCGCCATCTGTAAAAGGGTGGTCAGCCGCCATCGCGGCCGCATCTGGGTCGAATCGGTGCCGGGCGAGGGCTCGACCTTCTGTTTCACCATTCCGGCGGTGAAGGCGGGAGCGGCGTAAAAAGCGCCCCTTCATGTCATCCCGAGCCCATGCGAGGGATCTCATCCTGAAACGGCTTTTCAGAACCGCCACCAATGGTCCAGGCGGAGATCCCTCGGCTTGCGCCTCGGGATGACAGAGCCGATGCGTTCAGCGGAACAGCATCTTGGAAATCAGCACTTCCTTGGTCTGCTCGCAGCCGGGCTCCTTGCGCACCAGTTCAAGCATGGTCGCCTTAATCATGGGGGCCGGGTTGCCAGCCATGTATTCCTCGTAGGGAATACCGTTCAGCACCCTGCGCATCTTGTCCGAGATGACCTTCTCGGACAGCTTGGCCTCTTCGGGCACCAGCATCAGAAGGTCCACGGTGGACAGGTGGAAATTGCCGTAGGCGTCCCACAGTTCCAGGGCGATGGTGGGAATGCGGACATAGCGTTCGCCCTTGGCCGGGATGGGGAGCGGAGCGCTCTTGCCCTCCTTCTCCTTCTTCTTCTCTTCCTTCTTGTGTTCCTCGGCCAAGACCGCCGACGGCGCAAACCCCATGACGCCGATCATGCCCAGCACATGACGTCTGTTGATCATTTCATTCTTCCTCATGGGAGAGGATGACGGTGGCCTCGGCCAGTTCGGCACCCATGGCCCGGATATTGCCCAGCAGGGCATTGACGATGACCCGCACGCCCTTGGGCGCCTTCTCCAACTGCTCGGACAGCCGCTCCTTGCCGATGAGAACGCAGGCCGTCTCCTCCTCGGCCACCGCCGAGGCCATGCGCGGATGGTCGTCGATCAGCGCCATCTCGCCGAAAATGCCGCCCTGGGTGATGTCGCCGATATCCACCCGCTTGCCCTTGACCGTCTTGAACACCGAAACCCGGCCCGATTCCACCACATAGGCGGTGGTCCCCGGCTCGCCCTCGGCGAAGACGGTGGCGCCCTTGGGAAAAACCAGTCGGCGGGCGGAGTTGTTCATGAAGGACCTCGAGTTTAATCGACGCGGCGGATGGAGAAGTTCTTAGGCACCAGGATAGTGTTCTGGGGCGGCGCGATGCTGTCCAGACTGGGAAAGTCGATGGTGTAATGCAGGCCCCGGCTCTCGCGCCGACCCAGCGCCGAGCGGATGATCAGATCGGCCACCATGGACAGGTTGCGCAGTTCCAGCAGGTCGGAGGTGACGCGGAAGCTGCTGTAATACTCGTCGATCTCGTCTCTCAGCAGCTTGACCCTGTGGCGCGCCCGTTCCAGGCGCTTGGTGGAGCGCACGATGCCCACATAGTCCCACATGAAGCGGCGCAGTTCGTCCCAGTTATGGGCGACCACCACCTCTTCGTCGGAATCGGTGACCCAGGTCTCGTCCCATGGTGCGATCTCGGGAATGTCGGAAATGGTGCCGATCTTGCCCGCGATATCCTTGGCCGCCGCCGCACCCAGAACCAGGCATTCCAGCAGGGAATTGGACGCCATGCGGTTGGCGCCGTGCAGCCCCGTGAAGGCCACTTCGCCCACCGCGTAGAGATTATCCACGTCGGTGCGCCCCTCAAGATCGGTGAGCACGCCGCCACAGGTATAGTGGGCGGCGGGCACTACCGGCAAAGGCTCCCTGGTCATGTCGATGCCGAATTTCAGGGCCTCGGCATAGACGGTGGGGAAATGGGCCTTCACGAAATCCGCAGGCTTGTGGCTGATGTCGAGATAGACGCATTCACAGCCCAAGCGCTTCATCACGTCGTCGATGGCGCGGGCCACGATGTCGCGGGGCGCCAGTTCGCCTCTGGGATCGTACTCGTCCATGAAGCGGGTGCCGTCGGGACGCAGCAGCAATCCCCCCTCGCCCCGCACCGCCTCGGTCACCAGGAAGGATTTGGCCTTGGGGTGATAAAGGCAGGTGGGATGAAACTGGGAAAACTCCATATTGGCGACGCGGCAGCCCGCACGCCACGCCATGGCGATGCCGTCGCCGGTGGAACCGTCGGGATTGGAGGAATAGAGATAGACGCGCGAGGCGCCCCCGGTGGCCACCACCACATTGCGGGCGGCAAAGCGGTGGACGCGCCCGTCGCGGCGGTCCAGGGCATAGGCGCCGATACAGCGGCCCAGGCGCCCCTGGGGCAGCTTCTCGCGGATCAGGTCCACGGCGTTGTGATGCTCGAACAGATCGGCGCCGCTTTCGCGGATACGGCTTTCCAGCGCCAGTTCCACCGCCTTGCCGGTGGCGTCGGCCGAATGGACGATACGGCGGTGGGAATGGCCGCCCTCGCGGGTCAGGTGCAACTCCTCGCCCTCGCGATCGAACAGCACGCCGCATTGGATCAGCCAGCGGATGGCCTCGGGCGCGCCTTCCACCACCGAACGCACAGCGGATTCGACACAGATTCCCGCTCCGGCATTCAGCGTGTCGGCGATATGGGATTCGGTGGAATCGGCGGCGTCCAGCACGGCGGCGATGCCGCCCTGGGCATATTTTGTGCTGCCTTCGGAAAGGTCGTTCTTGGACAGCACGGCCACGCGGGCCTCGGGCCGGCGGGCCAGCACGTCCAAGGCCACCGAAAGCCCGGCGGCACCCGAGCCGATGACCAGCAGATCATAAGGGTTGGCCGTCTTGCTCATCTCAGCTCCAGTCCAGCCCGATATCGACCGCCGGGGCCGATTGGGTGATGCGTCCCACCGAGACGAAATCGACGCCAGTCTCGGCGATGGCGCGGATGGTCTCCAGCGTCACGCCGCCCGACGCCTCGGTCTTGGCCCGGCCCGCGACGATGGCGACGGCCTTTCGCAGAACGTCAGGCCCCATATTGTCGAGCAGCACGATATCGGCACCCGCCGCCACCGCCTCGGCCACCTGCTCCAGCGTGTCGCACTCGGCCTCGATATTGGGCCGTCCTTGCGATTTGGCCCGGCGCACCGCCTCGCCCACTCCGCCACAGACGGCGATATGGTTGTCCTTGATCAGCACGCCGTCATAAAGGCCCATGCGATGGTTCTTGGCCCCGCCGCACAGGGTGGCGTATTTGGACAGGCGGCGCAGGCCGGGAATGGTCTTTCTGGTATCGAGAAGTGTGCAGCCAGTGCCCTTGATACGCTCACTATACTGACTGGTCAGTGTGGCGATACCCGACAGCAATTGCAGCAGGTTGAGCGCGGTGCGCTCGGCCGTCAGCAGACCGCGCGCCGGGCCTTCCATCTCGGCCAACACGGTGCCCGCCTCCACCTTATCGCCGTCGGCGACTTTGGCGGTGAAGCGGGCCTCGGGCACCACCAGTCGGAAGACCTCTTGGGCCACCGGCATCCCGGCGATCACCATGGTATGGCGCGCCGCCATGACGCCGGTAAAGCGCAGATCGGCGGGAATCACCGAGGCCGAGGTGATGTCCTCGCCCTCGCCGCCTTTGTCCGCCCCCGTATCCTCGGCCAAGGCGGCGAGAATCACCCGCCGGGCGTCATCCCAGTCGACGTCAGGCCGCATTGGTCTTCTCACCCGACATGGGAACCGACTTGCTCATCTCCAGCATGCGCTCCAGCGGCTTCAAGGCCGCCACGCGCAGATCCTCGGGCACGGTAATGGCCGGGGCGTCGTTCTTCAGGCAGAGATAAATCTTCTCCAACGTGTTCTTGGCCATGAACGGACAGTTGGAACACGAACAGCCGCCATCGGCGCCGGGGGCGGGGATGAAGGTCTTGCCGGGCGCCGCCTTGCTCATCTGGTGGATGATGTGCTGTTCGGTGGCGATGATGAACTCCTGGGCCGGGCTGGCCAGCACAAAGTCCAGGATGTTGCGGGTCGAACCCACATGATCGGCATGGTTCAAGATACTGTCCGGGCATTCCGGATGGGCGGCCACCAGGGCCTTGGGGTGGCGGACCTTCAGCTTGACCAGTTCCTTCTCGGAGAACTGCTCGTGGATGATGCAGCTTCCCGGCCACAGGGTCATGTCGCGCCCGGTCTTCTTTTGCATATAGGCGCCCAGATGGCGGTCGGGGGCGAACAGGATCGGCCGGTCGGCGGGCAACTGGCGGATGATGGATTCGGCATTGGACGAGGTGACGATCACGTCGGACAGCGCCTTCACCTCGGCGGAACAGTTGATATAGGTGACGGCGATATGGTCGGGATGCTTTTCGCGAAAGGCGCGGAACGGCTCGGGCCGGCAGGATTCCTCGAGCGAGCATCCCGCCTCGGCATCGGGGATCACCACCAGCTTGGACGGCGACAGGATCTTGGCCACCTCGCCCATGAAGCGCACGCCGCAGAACACGATGACATCGGCATCGGTGGCCGCCGCCTTGCGCGACAGATCCAGGGAATCGCCGACGAAATCCGCCAGATCCTGAATCTCGCCTTCCTGGTAGTAGTGGGCGAGAATCACCGCATTGCGCTCCTTGCGCAGGCGGCCGATCTCGGCCACGAGGTCGAGGGTCGGATCGATATCGGCTTCGGTCATGGCACCGGCGGAAGGCAGGATAATGGTATCGGTCATCGGTCTGACTTTCTCCCAGGGGACGATTTCCCCCGCATCGCTTGAGGGGGAAGTAAAGGACGAATCGCACCGGCAAAGCAACCCTTCACCGCCCCCTAGAGGGTGCCGCAGGCATCCGCCCGGCAAGGGACAGAGACAAACCGGACCATCGCGCGTCAGATTTGACACTCGATGGTCCAAGACGGTTCATCCCCACCAGCGTTGTGTATAGGGGCTTATGACCACCGCGCGCTTCACTTAGAGTGACTTCGCGAGCATCATGGATTTGGGATGACGGATTGGATTTTGGCATGACGACTTTGGCTGGACGGACCACACAGGCCCAGAACACCGCCGCGTTGCCGCCTCTGGTGGTCGTCATCGAGGACGAGGCCATCGTACTGGCCGGTTATCAGATGTTGTTCGAAAGCTGGGGCTATCGTGTCGTCGCCGCCCAGTCAGCGGACGAGGCCGTCGAGCAGTTGGAGGAAGAGGGCGAGCCGCCCGCCTTCATCTTGTCGGATTTCCGCCTGCGCGACGGCCAGACGGGGACCGCTGCCATCAGCCTGCTGCGCAAATCCTTCGGCAAGTCCATCCCCGGCGCCGTGGTGACCGGCGACACCACCGTCACCGGCGAAGGCCTCAAACAGGCCGAGGCCGAGGGCACCCCCATCCTGCACAAGCCCGTTAACGGCCGTCAGCTTCAGGATATTCTGTCGCGCGCGCTGGGCTGACCAGGCGCCAAACCAGTTTCCGCCCCTCTTCCAGCACCAGCACCGAAGCCCCCAGCACCACCGCCACGATCCATTCCGTGGGGCCAAGGCCGGTGGTGTGGAACAGGGCCTGGGCCGGTGGCCAATGCACCGCCACCGCCTGCAACACCACGATACCGGCCAGAGCGCTCCACAGCTTGCCATTGGCCAGCGCTGCGCGGCCAAATGCGCTTTCCGTTCCCACCCGCGCATTGAAGACATTGAACACCTGGAACAGCACGAAGGTGGTGAAGGCCATGGTGCGGGCCCGGATAACATCCTCGCCACCGCCCTCCCACCACAGCACTCCCAGCGTGCCCGCCGCCATCAAAAGACCAAAGCCGAACAGGCGAACCAGCCGCGTCAAGGGCAGGATCGGGGCTTGGCGGCCACGGGGAGGCTGGTTCATCAGGCCGCTGCGGGCGGGGTCGAAGGCCAGGGCCATGGCGGGCGGACCGTCCATGATGATGTTGACCCATAGAATCTGGATGGGGCTGAACGGCACCGGCAGTCCGCACAGGGGCGCCAGCAGCACCGCCAGAAGGGCCCCCATATTGGTGGACAGTTGAAAGCGCACGAACTTCACGATGTTGTCGGTGATGACGCGGCCCTCGCGCACCGCGCCCACCACCGTGGAGAAATCGTCGGCGGTCAGCACCATGGCGGCGGCTTCGCGCGTCACGTCCGAGCCGGTTCTGCCCATGGCGACGCCGATATCGGCGGTGCGCAGCGCGGCGGCGTCATTGACCCCGTCGCCGGTCATGGCGGTGACCAGCCCACAGGCCTTCAGCGCCCGGACGATACGCACCTTATGTTCGGGCGTGACGCGGGCGAAGACGGCGATGCCCCTTACCCGTTCCGTCAGTTCCGCCTCGTCCATGGCATCCAACTGGGCGCCATCGACCACCTCGCCCTCCAATCCCAAGGCACGGGCCACCGCCGCCGCCGTCACACGGTGGTCGCCGGTGATCATCTTCACGGCGATCCCGGCGGCGCGGCAGGTCCTGATGGCATCGGCCACGCCGGGACGCGGCGGATCGGCCAGCCCGATCAGGGCGTACAGGGTAAGGCCGCTCAGGCCAGCCAACATATCCTCGCCCTCGGAAGCAGGCCGAGACGCCAGGGCAATGACTCGAAGGGCACGCCCCGCCATCGCCTCCATCCGTGTCACCAGTTCCCGGCGCAGGGCCTCGTCCAGCGGCTGGGGCCCGGTTTCTGTCAGGACCGAATCGCACAGATCCAGCACCCGGTCGGGTGCCCCCTTGACCGACAACAGACAGACCCCGCCAACCGTATCCAGGGTGGCCATCAGCTTTCGCCCGGAACTGAAGGGCAGTTCCGCCAGCCGCCGCCAATTCTTCATCGGCAGCGCCCCCGCCCGCTCGGCCAGCCGCAGCAAGGCCAGTTCGGTAGGATCGCCTACCGCCTCGCCGGTTTCGGCGTTGAGCCGGGCCTCGGTGCACAGCCCCGCCGGAGCCAGCGCCACTTCCAGACCGACCGGTCGGGTATCGGCGGCAAAGCCGTGGCCGCGCCCCATTGCCCAGGCTTCCAGGGCGGTCATCCGCCCCTGGGTCAGGGTCCCGGTCTTATCGGAGCAGATGACGCTGGTCGAGCCCAGGGTCTCCACCGCCGCCAGCCTTCGGACGACCGCGCCCTTGGCCGCCATGCGCACCATGCCCAAGGCCAAGGTGACGGTGACCACGGCGGGCAGGCCCTCGGGGATGGCGGCCACCGCCAGGGCGACCGCCGTCAGCACAACCTGGCCCAGGGGCTGACCGGAGAGCAGCCCCTGAATCAGGACGAAGCCCACCACCACCGCCGCAATGAGGCTGAGACGGCGCCCCAACTGGTCGAGACGGTTCTGCAGCGGAGTCGGGCCCTCCTCGGCGGCGTCCAGCAGGGCGGCGACCTTGCCCATCTCGGAATCCGGCCCGGTCGCGGTCACCACCATTTCGGCGCGGCCCCGCGTCAGCACCGAATTCATGAACAGCATGTTGATGCGCTCGGGCAACGGCACGCCGTCGTGGTCCAGCGCCGAGGTGATCTTGGCAACCGGTTCGGATTCTCCGGTCAGCGCCGCTTCGTCGGCCTCCACATCCTGGCCGTCCACCAGCCGCCCATCGGCGGGCACCCGGTCCCCGGCCTTGAGCAGGACCAGATCGCCGGGCACCAGATCCTCGGCACCGATCACCGCCTCTCCGGCGGCGCGGCGCACCCGCGCCTTCTGGGCCAGCATGGCCTTCAACGCACCCAGCATGCGTCCTGCCCGGCGTTCCTGGGCATAGCCGAGAGTGGCATTGAACAGTGTAACCGCCAGCACCACCACCATATCGGTGGTGTCGCCCACCAGCCCGGCCAGCACACCGGCCCCCAGCAGCATCAAGGTCAGCAGATTGCGGAACTGATCAAGAAAAACCGCCCAGGCGGGCCTGGGCGGTTTTTCTGGAAGACGGTTGAACCCGAATGTCTGGCGACGCGCCCGGATCTCGGTCTCGGCAAGGCCTTGGACCCCGCATCCGTGGCGGGCACGGATCTCATCCGCGCCAAGCCTGTACCAGAGGACCTCGGCGTCAGACGGCGGCATCGGGGGCCGTCAGCCCCAGATGCGAAGCCGCCACCACCGCACGGGTGCGGTTGTTGACGTTAAGCGCCTTCAAGATGGCGGTCACATGCAGCTTGACCGTTCCCTCGGCCAATTCCAGCACGCGGGCGATTTCCTTGTTGGACTTGCCTTGGCCCAGAAGGGCCAGCACTTCGCGCTGGCGCGGCGTCAGCGCGGCGATGGCCGATTCGCCAGCCACCGGGGCGCCGTCATCGCCGCCCGGCCCGCTTTGATCCAGCAGCGCCGGCGGCAGATAGACGCCGCCCGACAGCACCAGTTGCAGCGCCGACAGCATGACCCGCGACGACGAGGTCTTGGGAATGAAGCCCGCGGCCCCCATATTGACCGCCTGCAGCACATGGCGGCGGTCATCCGAGGCCGACAGGACGATCAGCGGCACTTCAGAGGGCAACAATTCCTTGAGCTTGGCCAAACCTTCGGCCCAGGCCATGCCAGGCATGGTGAGGTCGAGAAGGACGATGTCGATGTCCTTCTGGGTTTGAACAGCCGCTATGGCCTGGTGAAAATCGCTGGCCTCGATGATCGTGGGCGGTCCTTCGAACTGATCGAGGACATGGCGGAGCCCGTCACGAAACAGTTCATGGTCATCGGCGATAAGAATCTTCATCTCGTCCCCACCATGCATCTCCCGGCTGTATGAAACGCCGTTGCCCATCCGCGCCATGGTGGCAAGAATAAGGCTTCGTCGCCATGAAAAAATTTGCAACCCACCACAACTTTCGTCGCAGGTAAAACCGTACATCCCAGCGAGGGTCCCTGGCGTTTCCGCCCGACTTCCAGTATGGTCCGCCGCCATGAGCACGCCCACAACCATCTATCATGTATGCCGTCGAAGCGAGTGGCAATATGCCCAGACGACAGGGGTATATGGCGGATCGTCCCAGGACGAGGCCGACGGCTTCATCCATTTCTCCGGCCCCACCCAGGTCAAGGCCAGCGTTGCCAAGCATCGGGCCGGGCAGGACGGGCTGGTAATCATCGCCGTGGCAACGCCGTCCTTGGGCCCCGCCCTGAAGTGGGAAGTGTCGCGCGGCGGCCAGTTGTTCCCCCATCTTTACGGCCCTTTGCCGCTGTCTGCGGTGATTTGGGCTGCCGATCTGCCGCTTGGCCCGGACGGCAGTCACGTTTTTCCAGCCATCGAGGACTGACCTTGAACTACTTTCGCCTTGCCGGGCCGCTGGTCCGCCTGCTTGACGCCGAGATCGCCCATGGCCTGACAATCAGACTGCTGAAGGCCGGTCTGGTGCCGAAACAGCCGGTCTTCAATCCCGACGCCCTGAAGGTGCGACTGTGGGGTCGCGACTTCGCCAATCCGGTGGGACTGGCCGCAGGCTTCGACAAGAATGCCGAAGTCCCCGACGCCATGCTGGACCAGGGCTTCGGCTTCGTGGAAATCGGCTCGGTCACGCCTCGGCCCCAACCGGGAAACCCCAAGCCCCGCATGTTCCGCCTGTCCGAGGACCGGGCGGTGATCAACCGCATGGGCTTCAACAACCAGGGTCTCGATGCGGTGGCTGCAAGGCTGGCGGCCCGGCCGCGCATCGGCATCGTCGGCGCCAATCTCGGCAAGAACAAGGACACCGAGGACGCGGCCGCCGATTACGAGAAGGGCGCCGCCCGCCTGGCGCCGATGTCCGACTATCTGGTGATCAACGTATCCTCGCCCAACACGCCCGGCCTGCGCGCCCTTCAGGGCCGTGACCAACTTGAATCCCTGGTGGGCCGCACCCGCGCCGCCCTGACCAAGGCCATGCCGTCGGGCGCGCCGCCGCTGCTTTTGAAGATCGCCCCCGATCTGGCCTGGGAGGATCTGTCCGATATCGCCACCGTGGCCCTGGCTGGCGCCTTGGACGGACTCATCGTCTCCAATACCACGATCGCGCGGCCCGATTCTCTGCGCTCGAAGAATGCGGGCCAGACCGGCGGCCTGTCGGGCGCGCCCTTGTTCGAATCGTCTACCGCCATGTTGCGCCGGGTCTACGAACTGACTCAGGGCAAGCTGCCCATCATCGGCGTGGGCGGCATCGCCTCGGGGTCCGAGGCCTATGCCAAGATCCGGGCCGGAGCCTCGCTGGTCCAGCTCTATTCCGCCATGGTCTATGAAGGCCCGGCCCTGGTCACCCGCATCAAGCGCGAAATGGCCGAATTGCTGGCCCGCGACGGGTTCTCCTCCATCGCCCAGGCCGTGGGCGCCGATCATCGGGGCCACGGATTGTGATTGCGCAGATATCGGGACTGGCCGCCGTTGCCCAGCGCTATGACGGCTTCGTCCTCGACCTGTGGGGGGTCATCCATGACGGCGTCGTCGCCTATCCCGGCGTCGCCGAAACCCTGGCGGCGCTCCGCACCGCGGGCAAGCGCACCATCATGCTGTCCAATGCACCGCGCCGGGCGAGCGCCCTGATCGATCAGCTGACCCGTTTAGGCATCGGTCGCGATCTCTATGACGAGGTCCTGTCCTCGGGCGAGGCGGTGCATCTGGAGCTGGAACGCCGCACCGATCCCGTCTTCGCGGGCCTGGGCCCCAATCTCTACCATCTGGGGCCCGAGCGCGACCGCAATGTCTTCGATTCTTTGCCTTACCGGTCGGTCGACCTGAAATCCGCCGATTTCGTCCTCAATACCGGGCCGGTGGAAGTGACGGAGAGCGTTGCCGATTACCAGTCCGTGCTGGACGGCGCCCTGGTGCGCCGCCTGCCCATGGTCTGCGCCAATCCCGACCATGTGGTCATCCGCCAGGGCAAGCGCATCACCTGCGCCGGAGCCATTGCCGACCGCTATGCCGATATGGGCGGTCTGGTGGTGCAGCGGGGCAAGCCCGATGCGGCCATCTATGAGGTGGCGCTGGCGGCGCTGGGCATTGCCGACAAGACCCGCGTCTGCGCCGTGGGCGATGCCCTTCACACCGATATCCGGGGCGCGCGGGCCGGGGGCATCGACGCGGTGCTGGTCACCGGCGGCATCCATGCCGACGAACTTGGCATCAAATGGGGCGAGACCGCCGATCCGGTCCGGCTGGCCGAACTGGCCCGTCACCACGGCGAAATGCCCGTCGCCGCGCTTTCTAAATTCATCTGGTAAGGAGACTCCCATGGCCCAGCACGAAACCGATGTGGTGATCGTCGGCGCCGGCCCGGTGGGGCTGTTCGCGGTGTTCCAGTGCGGCATGGTCAAGCTGCGCTGCCATGTGGTCGACGCCCTGGAAGCGGTCGGCGGCCAGCTCTCCGCCCTTTACCCTGAAAAGCCCATCTACGACATTCCCGGCCACCCTTCCATTCTGGCCGCCGATCTGGTGGAGCGCCTGTCGGAACAGGCCTCCCCCTTTCACCCCACCTACCATGTCGCCACCCAGGTCAGCACGCTTTCGCGCCAGAGTGACGGGCATTGGCAGTGCGGCCTGTCCAATGGCGACTGCATCACCGCGCCTGCCGTGATCATCTGCGCCGGAGGCGGCGCCTTCGGCCCCAACCGCCCGCCCCTGGATGGGTTGGAGCAGTATGAAGGCTCCGGTGTTTTCTATCTCGTGCGCAAGCGCGAGGATTTCCGCGACAAGAAGGTGGTGATCGCCGGCGGTGGTGATTCCGCCGTGGACTGGGCCATCTCGCTCTCCGAAGTGGCCCAAAAGGTCATGGTGGTCCATCGCCGCCCCAAATTCCGCGCCGCCCCCGAATCCGAGGCGCGCCTCAAGCAACTGGCCGAGGCGGGCCGCGTCGAACTGGTGGTTCCCTACCAGCTTCACGGGCTGGATGGCGCGAACGGCAAGCTGTCGGCGGTCGTGGTCGCCACCCTGGAAGGCGAAACCAAGCGCCTGGACGCCGATGTGCTGCTGCCCTTCTACGGCCTGTCCAGCGATCTCGGCCCCATCGCCCAGTGGAATCTCGGCATGGACCGCAACCTGATCGCCGTCGATCCAGCCACGGGCGCCACCGACGCGCCCGGCATCTATGCGGCGGGCGATATCTGCACCTATCCCGGCAAGCTTAAGCTGATCTTGTCGGGCTTCGCCGAAGCCGCCCGCGTCGCCCATTCGGCCCATGACGTGGTCCATCCGGGCGAGGCCCTGCACTTCGAGCATTCGACCACGTCTGGGGTGCCGAAGGCTTAGACCATCGTGCATCAAATATGACGCACGATGGTCTAGATTATGTTTGTCCCTCGCCGGGCGCGCGCTTTGGCGCGCTTGGCCGCCGCCTCAATGGCGGCTGATCGCGGAGTGCGCCAGATTTGGCGCACTCCGCTCTAATCCCCCGCCCCGAAGAATTCCAGCTGCCATTCCATCTCGGCGGCGGATAGCGGGTGGTCGCCCTGCATGGGGGCCAGCACCTTGGAGGGGGGCAGCCGCAAAAGCTTGCTCTGCAACTGGCCGCCGAACCCGGCCGAGAGGCCAGCCTTCCAGGTCACCGCCACCATGCCCTTGGCGCTCTTGGTATAAACCACCTTGCGCACCGCCTTGGGCGGCAGGCCGGACAGCACCGCCAGGGCGGCGGAAACAAAGGCATAGTCCCCCGAGGACAAGGCCGTATCCACGGCCGTCTCGTCCAGATGCCCGGCGGCGTGCAGGGCGTGGGCCCGCTGGAGGGCGGCGGCCTCGTCGGCATCGCGCTTGGCCTCGCCCTTGGCGCCTGCGTCATCCTCGATCTCGCCGATGCGGCGCGACACCACGGCGGCCACGGCGGCCATGGCCTCGGCATCCAGATCGTGGCGCGCCGCCAGGGTCTGCAAAAGATTGGCGGCAACGAAGCGGGCCAGTTTTTGCGCCGTCCGGGCGGAAAGCTGCGGCCGCTCGATCATGGGACGATGCCAGGCCTCGATATCGGCGGCGCGATCGGCCAGACGGTCCAGGGTCTCCTCGCGGATCTGGGCGGACGGATTGCCCAGCAGCACGGCGATGGCGTCCACGTCATCGGTGGCGGCGATGGCGTCGGCCACCTTGACATTGACCACCGAGCGCCGCGAGATGCAGGCCAGGGCGCCGGGAATGGGACCCGCGCCGATGATCTCCAGCAGGTCCTCATCGGTCAGGACCGGCGAGAATTGCAGCACCGGCCCGGCCACCACCAATTCGGCATCACGGGCCAGACGGCGGATCACATCGGGCGGCGCATTGGCCACATCCTGCAAGGCCTCGGACAGAATCTGGCGCACCTTGGGGATCTGGTCGCGGGCCAACATCTCCAGGGATTCGAAGGTCATGCGGCGCAGGCGGTCCTGTTCATGGGCGGACAGGCCGGGAGCGACGCGGGCGATCTTGGCGGCCAGATCACCGCGCACCGCGTCGCTTTGATCGGAGGCGAGAAGCAGATTGGCCTGGGCGGGGGCATGGGGATTGGCCGCCACCTGACGGCGCACCTCCACATCCGTATCCTCGGCCAGGAAATAAAGGATTTCGGCCTTGATGTCCTCGCGGGCGGCCAGTTCGGCGCGGACCTTGGAATCGGAATGGGCGGCCAGTTCCTTGGCCTGCTCGTAATCCAGCGGCCCCTTGCGGCCGCCGCCGAACAATTTCTTGAGAAAGCCGGTCACGCAGCCCCTCCCGTCTGGGCGGGCGGAGCGATGCGCCAGGCGCCCTTGCCGCTACGCTTGACCTCGTACATGGCTTTGTCTGCCCTGGCGATGAGTTCCTCGAGGGTCTCTTGGTAAGTGCCGCCATGAACCGCCACGCCCAGCGAACAGCCCAGCGGCTTGTCCGGCGAGCCGGAGAAGTGGTTCAGCCCCTTGGCCGCCTCCAGAATATCCTGGCAGCGCTTGATGGCGATATGTTCCTCGGCGGCTTCCAGCCATATGGCGAATTCGTCGCCGCCCAGCCGCGCCACCAGATCGATGGGCCTGGTATGCTGCAAGAGCATCTCGCGCACCGCCAGCAGGGCCTCGTCGCCGGTCTGGTGACCATGGATGTCGTTGACCGCCTTGAAATTGTCCAGGTCCACATAGATCAGAGCGGCGGGCTTGCCCTCGCGCTTGAGGCGCTGGAACCTGCGGGCGATCTCCTCGAAGAAGGCGCGGCGGTTGAACAGGCCGGTCAGACCGTCGGTGCGCGACAGTTTCAGCATGCGTTCGTGATTGGTGATCTGTTCGGCGGCCAGCCCCACCTGATTGGCCACGTCGTCGATGAGCAGCCGGTCGTCGTCGCTCCAGGCGGCGCGGTTCATCTGGCGCCACAGCAACACGGCGCCGTTGATGGAATGGCGGTAACGGCAGACCGAGGCCAGGACCCGCCAATCCCCCAGGTCGGAATCGTAATGGTCGGAACTTTCGAAAGTATCGAGTACCGAGCGGGCCTCTCCGAATTCGCCATATTCGGCCGAAAGGGCGAAATCGGAATCCTCGGACTGGATGCGGAAAATCTGGCAGCCGGAAGCGCCCA
Source organism: Paramagnetospirillum magnetotacticum MS-1 (assembly GCF_000829825.1). Classification (NCBI taxonomy): domain Bacteria; kingdom Pseudomonadati; phylum Pseudomonadota; class Alphaproteobacteria; order Rhodospirillales; family Magnetospirillaceae; genus Paramagnetospirillum; species Paramagnetospirillum magnetotacticum. The sequence goes on from NZ_JXSL01000034.1 coordinate 87,074, forward strand.
GGGCGCGGGCCGTGGCCTCGGCCGCCGCCTTCAGCATGTCCGAGGGATCGACCTCGTCCCTGATGGTGCGCACGATATAGCTGAGCAGGCGCTCGCGGTTATTGGCGCGCGACAGAGCCGCATCGCGCAGCCGCTCCTGCGTCACGTCGCGGCAGACGCCGCGCGCTCCGCGCCATTCGCCGCCATCGCCCCGGATGGGCGTGGACGAGGCCAGAAGGCAAAGCGGATGGCCGTCCGATTGGCGCATCCAGACCTCGATATCCTCGACCGGAGAGACCGCGTCGAAGGGGCCGGGGCCGTGGGTGTTTTCCTCCTGAAGCACGAAATCACTGGGGCGGCGCCCCACCAGTTCGTCGGCGGCAAAGCCCAGGGCGCCCTTGGGGCTGACGAAGACGAAATGCCCGTCGGCCCCGGTCTCCCAGGCGAAGTCGCTGGAAATCTCCACCAGATCCTTATAGCGCTGGCGCGATTCCACCAGGGCGGCGCGCAGATTGCGTTCCAGGGTCACATCGCGGCCGAACAGGATGGTCTGGCCGCCCTCGGCGGGAATGGCCACCAGATCGAGGATCATCGTCCCTCCGGTGGCGAGGGACAAGCTCTCCACCGACGTGGCCCCCGGCTGCGCCAACAGGGCCGACAGACATCCGAGCCGTTCCTGGACCAGCGCGTGAGTCAGGGCCTCGGCCCGGCCGTTGGCGGCGAGAATACCGCCGTCGCGGTCAAGCAACACCGCCGGACCGGGAAAGGCGTTCAGCCCCTCCACCCCCAGGACAAGCGCGGGGCGACCGCTTTGCGGAAGCTTCACCCTCGATTTTTCACCCGGCACATCCATTAAACGCTGATCCGGCCCATCTGATGGTTGATCCTCCTACCATAGGCATAGCCGCTTAACGATCCCCTAAAGGGGCAAGCTTGCCTTGGGCCTCCGAGCGCGCTACCTCTTGGGCCATGGACAAGGATTTTCCCGATCTGTCGCGCATCGAGACCTGGGTCTTCGACCTGGACAACACGCTGTATCCGGCGTCGTCCAGCCTGTTCCCGCAGATCGACGTCCGCATGCGACGCTTCATTGCCGAGCGTCTGAACCTGTCGCTGGACGACGCCTATGCCTTGCAGAAGCGTTACTATAAGGAATTCGGCACCACGCTGCGCGGCCTGATGCTGGTGCATAAGATCGAGCCCGAGGCGTTCCTGGCCTTCGTTCATGATATCGACTGCACCGTGCTGGACGCGGCGCCCCGGCTGGACGCAGCTCTTTCGTCCCTTTCAGGGCGCAAGCTGATCTTCACCAACGGCTCCGAGCGTCACGCCGAGAACGTGCTGGCCCGCCTGGGACTGGCCCGGCATTTCGAAGGCATCTTCGATATCCGCGCCGCCCGCTTCATCCCCAAGCCGCAGCCCGAATGCTACCAGCTGATGATCGACCGCCACGCGGTCGATCCCCGCTCCGCCCTGATGGTCGAAGACATCCACCGCAACCTGCGCCCGGCAGCCGCCATCGGCATGACCACATTGTGGGTCAAGGAGGATGGGCACCCCGATACCGAGGTGCTGGGCCAGGATGGCGGCGACCTTTCCCACGTCCACCACATCACCGACGACCTGGCCGCTTGGCTGGAACGGGCCGCGCGGGGCTGAAGGCTTCCCCCCAATTGGTGGCCACTGCCGGAATCGAACCGGCATGCCCGAGGGCGAGCGATTTTAAGTTAATCGTGTTTATATAGCGCCTTGTTTTTACAAGGGAAATTTGCGCACATACTAAACTGTGTATGTTTCTGTGTTTACGCAGTCATTATTGCGTTGTGCTTTTCAGCGCCAACGACGCGGGCGCGGACTTACATCATATAAGTCCGCCGATAAGCCGCCCCGCGTGATTGTAAGGCTGGCGAACTATCTCGCCGCCATATTTTCTGACAGTCAGTCGTTGGAGCGTATGGGACGGCAAACCTCCCGATAGGCGGTCTGGGTGTCCTCGTCAGAAACATATTCGCAGCCATTCCACCGCAGATCACCCCATCGGCCATACCCGATCCGATGCCAACCGCCATCGGTATCGGGGAGAACGCGGACATAGCCCGCTTCTCCACTGGCATTGGCGAGCAGGCGCCATCGACCGTCACGCAAGGTGAGTATCCGCATCAGGCAACCACCGCTACCGCACCAGGACGCACTTTGCATGAGGAGCAGTCGTTCGGGTTTACCATCGTCATTCAGGTCCACATCGGCCCAATAGACTTCACTCTTGTTGATGGCATTCCGCCAATCTCGCCGCTCCTCCCGGAAGTGTGATGCGGTGCGGATGAAGTGCTGTTCCTCGGGCGAAAGGGTATTATGGAATGAGATGGCGCGCCCCGGCGGCATCTCTTGGGCCGTGGCGGCGCCTGCCCAAAAAAAGACTACGCCCGCGATAAGCCTGAGACGTCTCCCCACTTGCTCCTCCCTTATTTCCAGCCTCCTGGAGTGTATGGAGTATCCCTGAACTGGCGCAATCGACGCATGACACGCCTGTCGGCGGAATCAAATTTTTGTGCTTTGCCGCTGGCTTGGCGCTCCAGTTTAGCAAGTGTCTGGTGGGTTTTTCCCGCGCCCTCACGATGTGCGGCGGCGGCAACACCACCGGCTGTGACCGGAACGGTGCTGCCATCCGGCCCGACATAGTCTTTTCCGGCATGCGCCATGCTGCCGTTCCTGGTGGCCTGTTCCTCAGCGCGGCGCATGACGTCACCAAAAGCAACCTCTTGAGCGTCGGGCTTGTCGAGGAAATCCTGATCAGAACCGACCCCTTGCGCACGAGCCTTGTTGGTCCAATTGCCCTGGCTATCTTTCCAACCGGCGTCTTTAAGAGAGCCTTCGAGAATCTGATAGCGCCCCAGCGCGCTTGAGCCGTCTTCGTTGCGCAGGTCATAGCCTCCACCGGGATGAACGTCGCTACGCTCGGCCTCCGCGATTTTCTCTCGGAATTTCTGGTTGGACTTGCCCTGCCATGGCTCGCTCCCATTGGAAGAGCTGCCAGTGCCGCCGCTCCGCTCATGGGCGGCGACATCGACGACCTTGCCGTTGATGGTGCGGCTATAGCTACGAACGTGAATGGACCCCGAGGAGCCATTGGCCACCTTGGTCCCGTCCGAGGCGTAGATATGCCCGTCGGCGCCCTGGTGGCGCTCCAACTGATCGGTATGGTCACCGCGCAGGGGTCTGGTCGGGGTAGAGAGTGGCGAAGCCCTGGGACACCATGCCGCGCCAGGACTGAGAGTTCGGGTGGCGGGAATTGGTGTAGCGGGGATCGGCCATTGCGTTCTTCAGGTTGGCCTCGGTCAGGGTGAATGGGTATTTCATCATGGCTCTCCTTTGGCGAGCGTCAGAGCGTGCAACACCCATCGCCGAGGCATGGCCCCGGCGGCGCTCCCAATCTGAATTGGACATAAAAAAGCCCGGCCCCGCGTGTTCGGCGGTCCGGGCGCAACTGTGACGTTGATGAGTGTTTATACCATAGCGCGCCGCGCGACAGAACTCTTTTTGTTCACCATGCGATCACGCTATAATCGCGGCGCGGCGACGAATTGGCACGTCATCCCATGTGGTGGTGGCCCCTGCCGGAATCGAACCGGCACGCCCGAAGGCGAGCGATTTTAAGTCGCTTGCGTCTACCAGTTCCGCCAAGGGGCCTTGGGGAAAGTCCGTCCTTATACCCCAGCCTCGTTCCCGCCCCAAGCCCCGGCTTGCGTCCAGGATGAAGCGGTATAAACACTTATTGCTAATATTAAAACAATCATATCTAATGGCGCCGTGGCACGCCCTGGGGAGGTTGTGCCGCCAATTCATCACCTTCGGCGTGCGCTGCGCGACGAACCTGGGCTGGCCGGGTGGCTCTCAGGGATCGATCAGCGTCCGCGCGCCGGAACGAATCAGGCGCCTGCCTGTCTGGAAGGAAGACGGTCCATGGCCTTTGGAATCGCCGCGCGCTTTGGCGCCGCTTTGGTCGCCATGTCGGTTGGCACCGCCGCCACCATGGGATGGTTCAGCAACAGCCACACGGTCTCGCTGATCGAGCAGGCCGAGCAGCGGGAACTGATGGGCCGCTTCGAACAGTTGTCCGACGCCATCGGCAATTCCTCCGACCAGGCCAAGGCCATGGCCGCCCTGGTGGCCAATCTGCCCGGCATTCCCCATCTGGTCGCCACGGCAAGCCGCGATGCCCTGGCGCTCCAGATGGTTCCCATGTTCAAGGCCATTGCCCAGCCCTTCGGTGTCGAGCAGTTCCAGTTCCACACGCCCCCGGCCACCTCGTTCCTGCGTGTCAATTCCCCGGCCAAGTTCGGCGACGACCTGTCGTCCTTCCGCCAGACCGTCGTCCAGACCAACGCCACGCAACAGCCCAATTCCGGCCTTGAATTCGGCGTTACCGGCCTGGGCGTGCGCGGATTGATGCCGCTGTTCGACGAGGGACGCCATGTGGGCTCGGTGGAATTCGGCATGAGCTTCGGCCAGCCCTTCTTCGCCGATTTCAAAAAATCCTTCGGCGTCGATGTGGCGCTTCACATCAAGGCCAAGGACGAGTTCAAGATCTTCGCTGGCACCTTACCCGCCTCCACCCTATCGGCCGACGAGATCGCCACCGCCCTGGGCGGCAAGGACATCGTCAAGGCCATGGAAAGCGACAAGGGCGCCCGAACCGCCGTGCTGGCCCGCGCCATCAAGGATTTCAGCGGCAAGCCGGTGGGCGTGGCCGAAATCGTCATGGACGCGTCCCACTACGGCGCCCAATTGTCCGAGGCGCGGCGGACCATGAGCCTGCTGATCCTGGGCGCCGTCCTGGTGGCGGTTGCTTTAAGCGTGGTGCTCAGCCGCTCCATCACCCGGCCGGTTCTGGCCATGAGTGCCGCCATGGACCGCATCGCCAGGAGGGACTTCGCCGTGGACATCCACGGGCTGGAACGCGACGACGAGATCGGCCACATGGCCCGCGCCGTCCAGGTGGTCCAAAAGGAGGTTCAGCGCACCGCCGAACTGGAAGAGGCCCAGAAGCGGAACCTGATCGAGTTGGAACAGGGCCACAAGGCGCTGAACGACGGTATGCAGATGCAACTGGAAGGCATCGTCGAAGCCGCCATGCAGAGCAACGAGGCCGGTGTGGTTCTGGCCCGCATGTCGGGTTCGGTGCGCCGCGCCTCGGAACAGAGCCAGTCCATCGCTAGCGCCATCGAGCAATTGGTGGCCTCCGTCGGCACCATCGCCCAGTCCTCGGAGATCGCCGCTGGCGAGGCTTCGGATGCCGAGGCCGCGGCCAAGGAAGGCGTCTCGGCCACCGCCGCCGCCCGCCGAGCCATGGACGGGTTGTTGCAGGCGGTCTCCGACGTGGGCGGCAAGATCGAAGCCCTGTCCAGCGCCTCGGACCAGATCGCCGCCATCATCGACCAGATCGAGGCCATCGCTGGCCAAACCAACCTCCTGGCGCTCAACGCCACCATCGAGGCGGCCCGCGCTGGCGAGGCCGGGAAGGGCTTTGCCGTGGTGGCGGGCGAAGTGAAAACCCTGGCCAACCAGACCGCCAAGGCCACCGTCGATATCCGGGCCCGCATCGAAGGCCTGGTCAGCGACATGGACGGCGCGCGGGCCTCCATGGAACGCTCACGCGGCGCCGCCAATGACGGAATGGCCGCCGTTGGCCAGGTCACCGGCGGGCTGGAGGCCATCGCCGGACGGATCGACGGCGTGACCCGGCGCATGCATGACATCGCCGATATCCTCGGCCAGCAGAACGCCGCCGCCGCCGAGGTCTCGTCGGCCACCGGCGAAATCGCCTCGCTGTCCGAGCATAATCTGGAAGAAATCGCCCAGGTTCTGCATTCCATGACCGAGGCGGCGACGGTTCTCGACCGCCGCGCCGAGGACTTCGCCAAGATGGGAACGGCGGAAACCCTGCTCCAGGTGGCCAAGAACGACCATATCCGCTTCAAGCGCTCCATCATCGACCGCATCATGGGCCGCAACGACCTGACCGCCGACAGGCTGGCCGACCACCATACCTGCCGCCTGGGCAAGTGGTACGACAGCCTGAAGGACGACCGGCTGACCGGTCTTGCCGCCTATGGCAACCTGCTCGATCCCCATCAGCGCGTCCATGCCCATGGCAAGCGGGCCCTGGACCTCCACGCCCAGGGCGACACCCAGGCCGCCATGGAAGAAGTGGACAAGCTGAACGGGGCTTCGCACGAAGTTCTGTCCCTGCTGGAGGAAATGGCCCGGGCTCTGCGCCACGCGGCCTGAAAACCCGCCTTTTCCTTACCCAGAACCGGCCCGCAACATTGACAGAAGGCGGGCTGGCCTCTATCTCTTGCCGGTCGCGATAGGCCCTCGTTCGGGCCTGCTCTCATATCTTGGGGAAGCTTCATGTTCGGCGCCCTTGCCCGGCGGATCTTCGGAACCGCCAACGACCGTGTACTCAAGCCGCTGAAGAAGCATGTCGAGGCGGTCAACGCCTTGGAACCTGACTTCGAGAAGCTCTCCGACGACGAGCTGAAGGCCAAGACCACCGAGTTCCGCGCCCGGCTGGAAAGCGGCACCGAACTGAACGACCTGATGGTCGAGGCCTTCGCCACCGTGCGCGAAGCCGCCAAACGCACCTTAGGGCAGCGCCCCTTCGACGTTCAGTTGCTGGGCGGCATGGTGCTGCATCAGGGCCGCATTTCCGAGATGAAGACCGGCGAAGGCAAGACCCTGGTCGCCACCTTGCCGGTCTATCTCAACGCGCTCTCGGCCAAGGGCGTGCATGTGGTCACCGTCAACGACTATCTGGCCAAGCGCGATTCCGAGTGGATGGGCCAGATCTACCGCTTCTTAGGGCTTAGCGTCGGCGTCATCGTCCACGGCATGGACGATCTCGAGCGCCAGCAGGCCTATGCCTGCGACGTGACCTACGGCACCAATAACGAACTGGGCTTCGACTATCTGCGCGACAACATGAAGTTCCGCCTGGAAGAGATGGTCCAGCGGCCCTTCAACTACGCCATCGTCGATGAAGTCGATTCCATCCTGGTGGACGAGGCGCGCACCCCGCTGATCATCTCAGGGCCCACCGAGGACAATTCCGACCTCTACCGCCTGGTGGACAAGCTGATGCCCGCCCTGGTCCCTGAGGATTACGAGAAGGACGAGAAGGTGCGCGCCGTGACGCTCACCGACCGTGGCACCGAACACGTCGAGGAGATGCTGCAGGCCGCCGACCTGATGAAGGGCACCCTCTACGACATCGGCAATGTCAGCCTGGTCCATCACGTCAATCAGGCGCTGCGCGCCCACAAGCTGTTCACCCGCGACGTGGACTACATCGTCAAGAATGACAAGGTCATCATCATCGACGAGTTCACCGGCCGCATGATGGAAGGCCGCCGCTATTCCGAGGGCCTGCACCAGGCCCTGGAGGCCAAGGAAGGCGTGACCATCCAGAACGAGAACCAGACCCTGGCCTCGATCACCTTCCAGAACTATTTCCGCCTCTACCCCAAGCTGGCGGGCATGACCGGCACCGCCATGACCGAGGCCGGGGAATTCGCCGAGATCTACAATCTCGACGTCGTCGAGATCCCCACCAATCTGGCGGTCAGCCGCAAGGACCACGACGACGAGGTCTATCGCACCGCCAAGGAAAAATACGAAGCCATCGTCACCCTGATCGAGGAATGCCGTGGCCGCATGCAGCCCGTGCTGGTGGGCACCACCTCCATCGAGAAGTCCGAGCTGCTCTCGGAGATGCTGAAGAAGAAGAAGATTCCGCATCAGGTGCTGAACGCCCGCTATCACGAGCAGGAAGCCTATATCGTCGCCCAGGCTGGCGTGCCCGGGGGCGTGACCATCGCCACCAATATGGCGGGCCGTGGCACCGACATTCAGTTGGGCGGCAATCTCGAGATGCGCACCAAGATGGAGCTGGCCGACATCACCGACGTGGCCGAACGCGCCAAGCGCATCGAGGGCCTCAAGGCCGAGATCGAGGTCAACAAGCAGAAGGTGCGCGACTCCGGCGGCCTCTATGTGGTCGGCTCGGAACGCCACGAATCGCGCCGCATCGACAACCAGCTGCGCGGCCGTTCGGGCCGCCAGGGCGATCCCGGCGCGTCGAAGTTCTTCCTGTCGCTCGAAGACGACCTGATGCGCATCTTCGGGTCCCAGCGCATGGACGGCATGTTGCAGAAGCTGGGCCTCAAGGACGGCGAGGCCATCGTCCATCCCTGGATCAACAAGGCCCTGGAAAAGGCCCAGCAGAAGGTCGAGGCCCGCAACTTCGACATCCGTAAGAACCTGCTGAAGTTCGACGACGTGATGAACGACCAGCGCAAGGTCATCTACGAACAGCGCAAGGACCTGATGAGCGCCGACGACGTCTCGGAAGAGATCGTCGCCTTCCGCCACGAAGTCATCGCCGAGATGGTCGCCCGCTGCATCCCCGAACGCGCCTATGCCGACCAGTGGGATACGGCGGCGCTGCACGAGGAAGTGCTGCGCGTCTTCAACCTGGACCTGCCCATCGCCGAATGGGGCAAGGAAGAAGGCATCGCCGACCAGGAAATCCGCACCCGCATCACCGACCACGCCGACCGCAAGGCCGCCGCCAAGGTGGCCGAATACTCGCCCGAAACCATGCGCATGGTGGAAAAGAGCCTGCTGTTGCAGATCCTCGATCAGTCGTGGAAGGAACACCTGCTGCAGCTGGATCATCTGCGCCAGGGCATTTCCTTGCGCGCCTACGCCCAGCGCGATCCCTTGAACGAGTACAAGCGCGAGGCCTTCAACATGTTCGAGCAGATGCTGCTCGACCTGCGCGAACGCGTCACTTCGGTCCTGGCCCATGTCCAGCTACGCTTCTCCAGCGAGGAAGAGGCGGAGCAGGCCCTCGAGCCCCAGCGCCCGTCGCGGACCCAGGAAACCCGCGAAGATCCCGCCCTGTCGGGCGGCGGCGGAGCCTCCATCGCCCTGGCCCAGCGCAACACCACCATCGACCCCAACGACCCCGCCACCTGGGCCGCGACGCCGCGCAATGCGCCCTGCCCCTGCGGCTCGGGCAAGAAGTACAAGCACTGCCACGGGGCGGCCTGAAGCGGAGCGCGGAACGCCCCCGTTAACTGGTGCGGACCTTCTCCACGAAGTCCCGCACGATGACGCGCAAGGTCTGCGACTGCGCGGCCAGTTTGCTTGCGGAGGTCAGGACGGTCCCCGAGGCCTGGCCGGTTTCCCGCGCCGCCGACGTGACGCCGGCGATGTTGCCGGACACTGACTGAGTACCCTGTGAAGCCTCTTCCACGTTGCGGGCGATTTCCCGTGTGGCGGCGCCTTGCTGTTCCACCGAGGACGCAATAGCGGCTGAAATCGCATCGATGCGGGTTATGGTGGCGCCGACGCCCTGGATGGCATGGACGGCTCGTCCGGTTTCCGTCTGCACCGAAGAGATCTGTTGCGATATCTCGTCGGTGGCCCGCGCCGTCTGATTGGCGAGGTTCTTCACCTCGCCCGCCACCACAGCAAAGCCTTTTCCCGCTTCACCCGCCCGGGCCGCTTCGATGGTCGCGTTGAGCGCCAGCAGATTGGTCTGCGAAGCGATATCGTTGATCAGAGTCACCACCTCACCGATGCGCTTTGTGGCCTCGGACAGGCCGTGGACAATGGCATTGGCCTGGGAGGCCTCTTCTACAGCTGCGCGGGCGATTTGGGCCGATTCGGCGACCGAGGCGGACAGTTCTTCGGTCGCGGCCGCGACGGTCTCCACATTGGCGGCGGCATGCTCCGAGGCGTCCGCCACGTCCTGCGCCCTGTGGGCCACCTGCTCCGAAAGACCGGACAACGCCTGGGCCGTGTGTTCCATCTCGGCCGACGCTGTAGCCACGTTGTCGACCACCCCGGAGACACCGGCTTCGAATTCGGTGGCCAAGGCTTTCATTTCCTCGTGATGGCGGATTTCCGCCTGCCGCTTGCTTTCCAGCGAGGATGCTTCCAACCGGATTTTTTCCTGCGCATTCAGCTTGAACACCTGGACGGCACGGGCAATCCCCCCCACCTCGTCCCTGCGATCCTGTCCAGTCACCTCGACGTCGGTGTCGTTACGGGCAAGCCGGTCCATGACAGCGATGATGTTGTGGATGGGGCGGGACACTGAACGCCCGAACAGCGCCGACAGGGTGAAGCCCAGAACCAGTCCGAGGCCGACCAGTCCGAAACTGGCACTGCGGTCGCGTTCATAGCCTCTCTCCCCTTCGGCGAACAAATTCGCAGCCTCCTTTCTCTGGTAATCCAGCAGCTTGCGAAGCGGGGTCGCCGCCTCGCGGAACTTGGCCACCCCCTTGGCCCCCATCAGATCGACGAGGACGGCGTTGGCGTTACCGGCGGCGATGCGGTCCCAGCTTTCCTGAATGAATGCCTGATAGCCCTTGATGCCAGCCTCGGCGTCACGGGCCAGAGCTGCCTCCTCGGGCGACAGAGGACTGGCGGTGTAGGCCATCCATGTCTTGTTCAGATCGGCAAGCTGTTTGGCATATTCGTCGCGGACCACGGCCAGACGGGCCGCATCCGTCTCGATGGTCGCCCCGACCAGGCGGACACGAATGCGATGCAGGGCATCCACGGTCCCAGACAGATGAATCAGCGCCTGGGTGGTGTCTTCCGTCACCATCTTGAAGCCATCGTGCATGCGGCTCATACCCATGATGCCGAAGCCGCTCGTGGCTGTCAGCAACAGCAGCAGCAAGATGGTCATGGTCTGAAGCTTACGGGTGATCGTCCAATGAAATCCCATGACACGCCCTCGCTACCTGTCTCTTTCCGGCCATGCCGACCCGCTCCGCCTTGCTGCTGACAGAGCACCGCGCACCGCCTAACCACAGTGCAATCGGGTGTGCAAAAGATAAGAGTTGCCAGCCATTTCTGGAATAGAAAAAGGGCGGGAAGCCGTGGCCTCCCGCCCTTCTCTTGACCGAACGACGTCCGCTTAGCGGGTCGGAACCGGGGTCTCGCCGGTGTAGTCGTAGAAGCCACGACCGGTCTTGCGGCCCAGCCATCCGGCTTCGACATACTTCACCAGCAGCGGGCAGGGACGATACTTGGTATCGGCCAGGCCTTCATGCAGCACCTGCATGACCGCCAGACAGGTATCCAGGCCGATGAAGTCGGCCAGTTCCAGCGGGCCCATGGGATGGTTGGCGCCCAGCTTCATGGCGGTGTCGATGCAGGTCACCGAGCCGACGCCCTCGTACAGGGTGTAGACGGCTTCGTTGATCATGGGCAGCAGGATGCGGTTGACGATGAAGGCCGGGAAGTCTTCGGCCGAGACCGGGCTCTTGCCCAGCTTCACGGTCATGTCGCGCACCAGGGAGAAGGTCTCCTCGCTGGTGGCGATGCCGCGGATCAGTTCCACCAGCTTCATGACCGGCACCGGGTTCATGAAGTGCATGCCCATGAACTTGGCGGGACGGTCGGTGGCGGCACCCAGACGGGTGATGGACAGCGACGAGGTGTTGGACGCGATATGGGCCTCGGGCTTCAGCACCGGGCAGAGCTGGGCGAAGATGGCCCGCTTGATCTTCTCGTCCTCGGTGGCGGCCTCGATGACCAGATCGCTGTCCGAGAAATCGGCATAGGCGGTGGTGGTCTTGATGCGCGACAGGGTGGCGGACTTCTCAGCCTCGGTCAGCTTGCCCTTGGAAACGGCACGGTCCAGGTTCTTGGTGATGGTGCCCATGCCCTTCTTCAGGGCTTCCTCGGTGACGTCCAGCAGGACGACATCAAAGCCGGAAGCGGCACAGACATGGGCGATACCATTGCCCATCTGGCCTGCGCCGATAACACCGATCTTCTTGATAGCAGTCATTATGTGGCTCCCGGATACTAGGGCATTTGCCTTAGGGCAGGTTGAAAACTACTTGTTCAGTTCGGAGGCAAGCTCCGGCAACACCTTGAACAGGTCCGCCACCAGGCCGTAATCGGCGACCTGGAAGATGGGGGCCTCTTCGTCCTTGTTGATGGCGACGATGACCTTGGAATCC